>JAITQV010000231.1 GCA_031288765.1 Planctomycetaceae bacterium | reverse complement strand
TCAGGGAACGGAGAAATTCGATCAAACCATATCGGCAGCCCAAAACAGTCGGCGACCAACAGATCATCGCTTTTTTGTTATTGATATTAATTTGCCGGAGGACAAAGCCTTGCGGACCGAGGTTATGTTCGACTTTAAATTCGTTTGATAAAGTTTCAAATTCTTGCTTTGTTTTTTCTCCGTAACCGAGATACAAAGCAGGCAACACTGAGGGTTTGTTTTGGATTTTAATTTTTTGTCCTGTTATTTGACGGACATAATTATTGATCCAATCAACGGCGTTGAGGACAAGTTCGTTTTCGGCGGCTTCGCCCAAACAAACAATGTCTATATTGGCTTTTGAAGTGTCGGCTATTACCCAATCGGAGTTTCTTTCCGAAACACGAAACACCGAAGGATCAACCCGTTCGAAAACATCACAGACGAATTCCGCGTTCGCTGTTGAAATCATCAACAACGAGACAAGCGAAACAAACACAATGTGTAAAGAAAATTTTGTTTTCATAAATGAAACTCCTAATTAAATTTGTTAAAAGGTTTTGTCGGCGTTAGCCGACTTGTTCTACGCCCTGCAAGGGCGATAGAATCCAGCCCGCCGCAACGCGACGGGTAATTATCCATAAAATACATCAAACGCCCTAAAAGGGCAACATATTAGTTGATAGTTAGTAGTGAATAGTTAATAGAGGAGGACGCAAGCGGATTGTTTAATATGTTTTGGTAAATAGAACGCTTGCGAACTATTCACTTTTTTATATTCAACCTCGAAGGGGTCAGGACATACAATATCAATCGCCAATCAATTTCACCTATCAATTTCGTTGTCCGTCAAATAATCTACAAAATCATCGTTCAAAACAATTTATTACGGTAACTGTACCACTTCACTACCATCTGTTGTTGCTAACGCGCGGAATACATCTCGATTAATGTTGTCCAATATGAAATGTACGCTACCGTCACCATAAACAGCATTAACACCACCAAGATGGTAGGATGAAGTAAAAGTATAAATACATTCCATTGATCGAATCCACGCATTGGGCGCACCGGCATTAGGCGTATAATACGTTGAAAAACCTGTTGCAACAGTTCGGGAAGATACCCACGGAGCACCGCGTGAACCGCCGTTTGGTTGACCGTTATAGATTGTGCCGGCACCATTTTCAACATCACCAATAATATCCCAATCAGTCACCATAGCGGGAGTAAGGGTGAGAGCTATGTCTGCTGAGTGCATAATCTGCATACTGGATTTAGTGCTTTTTTTCAAACTTGAACTCCAAGTTAAAGTGGAGTCTCCAACGAGTGATTCTGATGCAGCAAGTGTGTTGCTTAACCCATCGGTAACAGCGTTGAATCCCCTGCATTCCAACCATCGAAACATTCCATCAGCGGCTACTTTTATATCTGGATTTATTGCACCGGAAGCATTACAAAAAACATAATTAGTTGCATAATATGGTCCTCCTTGTATATTGCAATTTGTTGGCAATGGATCCGGTTTCGTGGGATTTGGTGTTGAGTCACTCGGACAACGCAATAACGGTATATTCGCATATAACAACGGTATAATTTCCGGCATTACACCACTTCTATCACTGCAAAGTGGAATACCTGATGGTATGGTAACAAACATTGCTGTCTGTTCCAGAAACGGTAATATACGAACATGAATGGAAACATCGGTATTGGGGTTCCAAGTTCCCGTAAAACCAGCTGGCATTCCCCACGACGATACCGTTGCTTGACCTGGCAACGAATCTGTCGTAGCGTGATAATTTTGCAACGCCAAACCGTATTGTTTTAAGTTGTTGAGACATCGCGTTCTTCTTGCGGCTTCTCTTGCCATTTGGACAGCCGGCAGCAGTAACGCAATTAACACTCCGATAATCGCAATCACCACCAACAATTCGACAAGCGTAAACCCCTTCGGTAATTTTAATAAACAATAACATTTCATTGTTTTGCTCCTTTTTTATTTTTTGTTTTTTAAGTAAGGTTTTCAGCGGTTTTTTATCTGTTACAGGCGGGGTTCAAACCGGAAACAGAATCATTACAGAATCATTTAAGGCGGAATATTCCGAAAATACCGCAGCCGTTATCGATAAAACTGTCGGCAAAACTGTCGGCAAAACTGTTAGCAAAACGGCTGTCGGCAAAAGGATTGTCGGCTACCGGCAATACGCAAGAACCAACAACACAAACCCCGTAACGAGATTCGGATCGTTTTCCATCCATTGCCGCGACGCATCGTTAATCCAGGAACCGTTCTCTTTTTGTTTTGAAATCAATTCTTCGGAAAGTTCCGTCTTCCAGAGGTGTTTTTTGCCCGCCGAATCCTCGATTTCCGCCAACTGCAACACGTCCAATGATTTCGCCATCGTATGATAATAGTAAAACAAACCATTCGCGCCGCGTCCGGGATGTTCCTTAACACTGTAATTTTTTGCAATCCAATCAAACGCCGCCTTCACACGTTTGTCGTCTTTCGTCAATCCGGCGTAAATCATGCTTTTAAGTCCGGCGTAAGTCATTGCCCCGTAACTGCGGACACTTTCCTCCGCCGATTCCATTCTCGACGCCCCGGGCTGATTCACGTAAATAAAACCGCCGTCCAAATTTTTTGAATTGGCAAGAAAAGGCATTGTATTGTGTTCCGATTCCAGATTTTGACAGCGGGAAACAAAAACAAGAGCCTTCCGAATTGCCGGATCGTCCGAACCTTTGCCGGTTGCTTTGAGGGCGTCAAGGAAAAATTGCGTGTTCGACAAATCCGGTCGCGTCGTCCCGCCGTAACCAACCCCGCCGTAATTGGCGTCTTCCGGTTTGACATTACGGTCTTCGGTGTATTGCTGCCGCCGCAAATATTTCTGGGCTTGGTCAAGCAATTCGTCATACGGTCCTTTGTCCGAATTACCGGCTTTTTTAATAGCATCGTTTGCTTTGGCAAAACACATAACCGCACAACAAGTTTCGTAATTCTGGAAAAACCCGTCTTTGGTGTAAACTCCGCCGTCTTCGCGGATTGAGTTTTTCAAAAACGCCAACCCCTTTTCAATCATCGGATCATCCGGTTTCACGCCGGAATCCAACAACCCCGAAAGAATAATCATGGAAGGTCCCACACCGCTTCGCGGCGACGCCGACCAACCGCCGTTTTCGCTCTGCGATGTTCTCAGGAACGCGGTACCCTTTTCAACAGCCTGCTGAATTTTCGCCGCATCCTGACCTGCCGCAAAAAATGTGTTCAGGAAAAAACACAAAACCGTTAATACAAAAATTCGTCTCATAATAGTTTTCATTGTAAAGTGGAACTGAAAGTGAATGTGAAAGTGAAAGTAGGAAACGGAAATAAAATCACGGAAATCAAATGACCAACGGCAAAACGCTTAATACCAACGGTTGATAACGGGCAACGGATAACGTACAAACAACGACTCCGCATGCACACGAACTCTCTCCGTGCAACTATTTACTGGATTGGTCTTAGGTCTTAGATGTCCGGTTCGCCGGATAATTGTTCATTCCCGCCGGATAACTGTTTGGGCAATTAACGTAAAGCCCGGAAGAATATCATTGTTGTCCGTAAAACGGTGTGAAAAAGATTTGGTTTGGATTGAGGAAGCCAATACCGATTGTCCGGGAGTTTTGGCAAATGTTTTGGAGTTTCGGGGAGATGCCGGAACAACAATTGCCGTGCAATTGGCGGAATCGTAATTCAATAAACCAAATACAATACCGGAATTTTTTGCCGTTAACCGTCCGAAATGCCGGTAATCCCATGTTGGAAGGGCGACCCGAACCGCAACTTCCAATTCTGTTGCTCGGTAAAAATCACGGCTTAGAAATGCGGCAACTTTGAGTGCGTGATGTTTTCCGGTTTTTTGTACGGCGTTGGCAACAACGGTCAAATCAACGGCGCCGGCTTGTTTGTGGGCGAGTTTGGCGGAATGGTTTAATTTTGCCAAACCTTTAACAACGGTGTTTTGGGCATGTCGTTTGAATTTTTCTTGAAGTTCCGGTGACAGATTGGCGGATTGATTTTGGATTGAGTCGAGATACTTTTGGGAACGTTCGAGCAATTGTTGTTGAAAAGAGTTATCAGAATTATTACTGTGAACGGTTTCGGGGTTGGTATTGGCGTTTGAATTTGTTTTGGTTCCAAGCAGGGCGAACAGACACAAAGCACAAAACAACATCACGAAAACGGATGGTTTTTGAATAAAGGAATGCTTTGCAGTCATAGGAACTTCGATTGGTCGAATTGACAATTAAATGATTGAGGGATATTTTAACAACGCCCCAAAATATGTCAACCACCCGCTGTCTTTAAAAAATATTATTTTGTGCCTAAGCGGTGATTTGTTTTCGGTATTAACATTGAATCTTAACCCCGCAAGGGACAAGATGTACATAACCGTAGATAAAGCGAAACGCAATCTACGGATCGGAATTTCCAACC
>JAITQV010000142.1 GCA_031288765.1 Planctomycetaceae bacterium | reverse complement strand
TGCGCAACAACAATCATACCAACCGCATTGAAAAATAAAACAAGAACAAAAAAAAGAACTTTTCGGCAATTATCGTTCATCATATTTTCCTTTTGAAATACAGTAATGAATTTCTTAAACATCTAAAATACTGGCGGGAATCAGAACCTTTAATATTATGTAATACGGTTTACTATTGTTAATCCGATTCATTGTTAACGAATACACCGACGTGACCGTGTTAAATAATTTTTCAGAGAAAAATTGCCTATTTTTTGTTTATTATTATGAACGGTTACTCCGATTTTATGAAGTGGTTGTTATCAGAACATTATCAATTAACCGTGTTGTTCCGATTTTGGCGGCAATCAGAATAACTGTGTCGGAATTGATGGTTGTTAATTCGTGAAGCGTTTTAGGATCAACAATGCCAATGTAATCAATTTTTATATCGGGAACGGTTTCAATTTTTGAACGGATTTTTTGCCGAACCGTTTCCACATCCCGAATTTTTTCATCGGTAATCATTTTTTCCGCAAGCGTCAGGCTTTGCGATAATACAACCGCTTGCAATCGTTGCGATTTTGAAAGATATTTGTTACGGCTGCTCATCGCCAATCCGTCCGGTTCGCGAATTGTCGGACAAACAACAATTTCAACCGGAATATTCAAATCATCAACCATTTTCCGAACAACACAAACCTGTTGAAAATCTTTTTGTCCGAAAAACGCCGTGTCAGCACCGGAAGCAAGAAAAAGTTTCAATACAATTGTTGCAACACCGTCAAAATGTGCGGGACGGATTTGACCTTCAAACGGTTGCGACACACCGCCGACATGAACCGAAACATCAAATCCCGCCGGATACATTTCCGCTGTATTAGGAACAAAAACTTCCGGCGAACCAACAGTTTGTAAAAGCCGTAAATCATCTTCCAACGGTCTTGGATATTGATGAAAATCTTCGTTTACTCCAAACTGTGTCGGGTTGACAAAAATGGAAACCAGCACGGCGTTACAACATTGATTTGCGGTTTTGACGAGGCTTAAATGTCCGTCATGCAATGCGCCCATTGTTGGAACCAAACCGATTTTTTTTTGCAGGTTATGTTGTTGCCGTGACCAACGGCGCAATTCCTCTATTGTTGTAATCATAAGAAATTAAAAGTAATCGTCTATTTTTTGTAATTTATTGTAATTATTTTGGCTTTGCCCGTAAGACAAGCATATCAATAGAAAATACCAATACGTAAATTTATACTTATTATCTTACTAAATATATTGAACGATATGTTAAGTTATCAACTTTATGAAAATGGGTGTGAATAGTTATAATCATATTAATTGAACATTTAGTTTACAGACAAGGTTTAATAAAAATAGACGGTTACTTTAAATACTAAAAGCCTTGAAACGTGTACTAAAATGTTCAAGGCTTTTAGCGTGTGAGTAGGAGCATTTTCCGATCAACTTGTTATTCCCGGCATTGCAATCGGATAATCGTCGTTTTCGTTCGGTAAAACCGGAGCGTTGTCATCCAACTTTAATTGTTCGAGATTGGGAGCCAGTTCGATGTTGGAATTCATGGCGTCGTCCCAAGTGATCATTTGTCCCGATTCCGCAGCCATACGACCAAGAATCCCAACCATTGCTGTTTTGCAACATCGTTCCGTTTCGTTAATCGGTTTGTCGTTACGGATGCAATCGAACAAAACATCATGTTCCACTTGATACTGATCACGCCGCGCCGCACCGGTATATTCCCAGATCATATTTTCCGGTACAGGATTGAAGCCTTTATAAATTCTTGGTTTTGCAACACCTTCGCCGATAATTGCACAACCTGTTGCTCCATAAATTGTGGATTGGAAACAATTCCATGTTCCTTGCTGATGCCTGCCTTGAGCGAACAACCGTGTTCCGTCGGGAAAAGTATATTCGACCGCGTAATGATCGAACAGTTGATCCTTTTCTTTGCGTGTTTGCCGACCTCCCTGACCTTGTGCGAAAACCGGATACATTCCTTTTGCCCAGCAACAAACATCCAGATTATGAATCAGCCAGTCGAGTAAAAATGAGCCGTTTAACCATGTGAAATTGCTATAGTTACGAATTTGGTGGGCAACAAGACTTTCACCTTCTTGACGTTTCCCGAATCCGACGGGACCGTGTTCACGGTAAGCCCAGCAGGTAATCCGTTCGCCGATTGCGCCGGCATGAAGTTGTTCAACGGCTTGCTGTAACGGAATACTATGCCGGCTCATCAAACCGCCGACAATTTTAAGATTTTTGGCTTTTGCCAGTTCACCGGCTTTGAGAAGCCGCCGCACGCCGGGTGCATCCACGCCGAATGATTTTTCCATAAAAACATTAACGCCTTTTTCCACCGCGTATTCGACGTGTAACGGGCGAAAAGCCGGAGCGGTTGCCAAAAGAACGACGCCGCCGGGAGCAACCGCATCAATTGCGTGACGATAAGCATCCAGTCCGACAAATTGCCGGTCTTTCGGAACTTCAACCTCCGCGGCGAAACGTTCCGAAGCTCCTTTGAAGACGCCCTGAACTTTATGTTCAAAAACATCCGCCAGAGCAACGAGTTTTTTAGGACCGTTGGTTGAAAGAGCCTGCATTACTGCTCCGCCGCCGCGTCCGCCGCAACCGACCAAAGCAATATTTATTGTGTTGTCTTCTGCGGCGTGAACCCGCGGAGCGGCAACTGTTGCTGTTCCCAGCAATGTTCCGGCAACCAAAATTCCCGATTGTTTGAGAAATTCGCGCCGGTCATGTTTTGTTAATGTTTCAGATTGTGTTTGCATGTTCATGCTCCTTTGTTGAATTTATGTATTAAAAGTGACATTAATTATTCGCCTCATTACGATATTCGGAGGCAAATTTTCATCACAAAAACACGATGTTACCGGTCGGCAATATTCTTGTCGTTTAAAATTCAACAAGTGTAAAATATTATACAAATGTAAATAAGATTTACACAAATTCTATAAAAATCAGCGGGAGTTAGCGGTTTTTGACGTTTTTCGGAAAAAAGCCGGAAAATTCGACCGAATTGCATTATTTTGCAGCAATTTTGAGCGAATTTGTATCTTTTTTGAACATTTGGACGTGCAAAATGCAAAAAATGTCGTGCGACAATCGGCAATTGTCGTGTGACAATCGGTAATTGTCGTGTGACAATCGGCAATTGTCGTGTGACAACCGGCGATTGTCGTGTGACAACCGGCGATTGTCGTGTGACAACCGGCAATTGTCGTTTGGCAACCGGCAATTGTCGTGCGACAGCCGGCGATTGTCGTTTGGCAACCGGCAATTGTCGTATGACAGCCGGCGATTGTCGTGCGACAGCTGGCGATTGTCGTGTGACAACTGGCGATTGTCGTGCGACAACCGGTGATTGTCGTGTGACAATTGGTAATTGTCGTATGACATTTTTTGAAATTTTTGGGGTTCATGGTTAATTTTTTGTGGTTTTGTAAAGAAAAGGTAGGTAACAGATTAGTTAAGAGTTGATAGTGAATAGTTAATAGTGAAGACGCAAGCGGAATTATTC
>JAITQV010000041.1 GCA_031288765.1 Planctomycetaceae bacterium | reverse complement strand
GACTATTCTACTACGCCGACTGAAAGAATTAATTTTTCGCCGTCGATTGTATGAGTTACGGGTTCGGCGTTTGGAACGGAATTCTTTTTCAAATCGACGGCAAGCGTTTCACTTTTAATGTACTCAATATGCTGCCGAAGCGCCGCAGCCAATGTATCGGACGAAGTTTCAATTCCGACCAAAATCCGATCCGTATAATTCAGGTTCAATTCTTTGCGGCGATCCTGAATTAAACGTACAATTTCACGCGATTTGCCTTCGGCTAAGAGTTCGTCGGTCAACTCCGTCGAAAGTACCACCACACAGGACACACCTTGAGTAGCCGCCCAACCCTCTTTCGCCTGAAGCCGGATTTGAATTTCTTCCGCCGTCAGTTCGACTTCGCCGCCGGACAATTTTAATACGATTTTCTTGTTCTTGTCCATCTCGGCAAGCAACGCCGCTCCGTCCGCTTCACCCAAGAGTTTTTTAACTTCCGGTAATTTTTGACCGAGTTTTTTTCCCAACTTCTTGAAATCCGGCAACACGGAAAATGAAACATAATCGTTGAACTCATTTTTATCTTCGATTACCTTCATGCTTTTAATATTCAACTCATCCTGAATTACCCGGTCATTATCAATCACATCCGAATCCCAGAAAATTTTCGCAACAGCATCACCGGAAAACAAAACCTTCATTCCCGAAAGCGGTTGCCGAACCTTCAAATGACCGTTTGAACGCGCCGCCCGCCCAAGTGAAACAATTTCCCGCATCAGCCTGATTTCATTCAACATTTTTTCGTTAATCAGATTTTCGTCCGCCTTCGGATAATCGGCAAGATGAACACTCTCCAATCCGCCGTTTTTCGTATCAACAAGACGCTGCCAGAAATTCTCCGCAAGAAACGGAGTAAACGGAGCAATCAATTTCGTAGTAATAATAAGACATTCGTACAATGTCCAGTAAGCGTCGTGTTTCGATGTAATTTTTTTCGGATCATCTTCGGTTGCGGAACTCCAAAACCGGTTACGGTTTCTTCGGACATACCAGTTTGAAAGCGCATCAACAAATGTAATCAGTTCCCCGCACGCCGTGTAATGGTCAAACTGATCCATTGCTTCGCAAACGGATTTGATTGTTTTATTCAATTCGCCGAGAATCCAGTAATCGAGTTGCGGACGCGCTTTAACGGAACGGTAAGGTTTATCGGATTTTTTCGCCGACGCCAAACAAAACGGATTCATCTGACCGTCGTCATCACGCAAAACATCAGGATGTACCAGTTTCAAAGGTTCAAATCCGTCAATCTTACTATAGACTTCGTAAAACGAAACAATATTTTGTAATCGTAAAATAAATTCCGGCAAACTGTCTTTGATAGCGGATTCGCTGTAACGAATTGCCGTCCAAGGCGTTTGATTGGCGTAAAAATACCAACGCAATGCGTCGGCTCCGTATTTGTTAAAAATTTCGGAAGGCTCACGATAATTCCGTTTGCTTTTCGACATTTTCTGTCCGTCTTCGCCAAGCATCAAACCGAGAACAATACAATTTTTGAACGGATGCGGCAACGCAAGCGGCAACACTTTACCGGTTGATTCATCAACACCGCCGAAGGGAGCGGTAGAACCGTCGAACACCATCGTACTGATTGCCAACTGACTGTAAAACCAGCCGCGGGTCTGGTCAATCGCTTCACTGATAAAGTCGGCGGGAAAATGTTTCCGAAATTGGGTGATGCTGTTATGTTGATACGGAAATCCCCATTGGGCAAACGGCATCGCACCGGAATCAAACCAACAATCAATCACTTCGGAAACACGCCGCATTCGTTTTCCCGGCGCAAACGGCGAATCGTAAGTAATTGCATCAATATACGGTTTGTGTACAATTAAATCGTCGTTTAGCTTCGGATTGGCTTTTTTCGCCTCCTCCCAAACTTCGGTTCCCCGAACATCCTTTTTTTGCAACAATTCGGCGTAAGAACCGATTGCTTCCGCCTGACCGGTTTCTTCGCAAACCCAAATCGGTAACGGAGTTCCCCAAAACCGTTCGCGCGACAACGCCCAATCAACATTCGACTCTAAGAAATTGCCGAACCGTCCGTTTTTGATGTGTTCGGGATACCAGCGGATTTCCTGATTATTTTCGAGCATGGCGTTTTTGAATTGCGTCGTTTTCACGAACCAGCTTTTTCGCGGATATTGAATCAACGGGTCTTCGTCGCTGCGCCAGCAGAACGGGTAATCGTGCAAATATTGTTCCTGATGAAACAATAAATGTTTTGAGCGGATGTCTTTAATGATTTCCTTATCGGCGTTTTTAACCCATTTTCCGGCGTAAGGTCCGGCAAGATCGGTGAATGTTCCGTCCGGTGCGACACAACAAAGCAATTCGGGAGTTTCACCTTCGACGAACCGTTCTTTTTCGGACTGTAACATTTCAAAATCGGCTTCGCCGAATGCCGGCGCCAGATGTACCAAACCGGTTCCGGCGTCCAGTGTTACGAAACCGGCGGCAATAACACGCCAGGCAATAGTTTGTTTTTCGCCGGTTTTAAGAGTTCCGACGGACTTGCCGGATTGGTCGTAATAGAACGGAAACGGCGGAATATATCTCATTCCGACCAAATCTTTTCCCGAATACGTTTCAAGAATTTGCGCTGTCCGTTTGGTTTTGGCGGTAATTGTTTCAAGAAGATCTTTTGCCAGCACGCTCAACCGGTCATCAACCGTTCCTTCTTCATCCGTCCAGCGTACAACAACGTATTCAAGGTCGGGATGTACGGCGGCAAACTGATTGCACGGCAATGTCCAAGGGGTTGTTGTCCAGACGAGCAAATCAATAACTCCGGTGAAACCGAGTTTTGAATTAACCGAAATAGCAAGGTCTTCGTTAAACATTGTCCAATCGTTGCCGGGCAAGGCGTCCGCCAAGGGAAAGCGTACAAAAACACTCGGATCGGCGGCTTCGCGGTAACCTTGTCCGACTTCACCGGAAGACAATGCCGTCCCGCCTTGCGCCCACCACCAGACGATTTTATGACCTTGATACAATAATCCGCGTTCGTAAAGAGTTTTGAGCGACCACCAAACGGATTCGACATAACTTTTATGATAGGTTACGTAGGCTTCGTCGAGATTCACCCAAAAACCAAGACGTTCCGTAAGTTCTTCCCATTGTTTCATATATTGGAAAACACTTTCCTGACAACGGTGAATGAACGGTTCGATTCCGTATTTTTCGATTTCCTCTTTTGAGTGTATTTTCAATTCTTTGCAGACTTCCACTTCAACCGGCAAACCGTGTGTATCCCAACCGCCTTTCCGTTCGCAAAGAAACCCTTGCATTGTTTTGTAACGCGGATAAAGATCTTTGATGGCGCGGGTGAGACAATGCCCCGGATGCGGTAAACCGTTGGCGGTTGGCGGTCCTTCGTAAAAGACAAACCGTTTGGAATCGCGGCGGCTTTGAAGTGATTTTTCATAAATCCGCTGTTCTTTCCAAAACTTTAAAACAGCGAGTTCCTGTTTGGGCAAGGACAAAGTTTCGTTAGGTTCTGTCGAAACACTCATAAAATCAAAAAATGGCTGGAGAATGAAAGGAGAGTGAAAAAGGTTACAAAGCAACTTAAAAATAAGCTTTATTTATTATATCAGAGTTTATTTCTCTGACCAGTCCTTGTTAACCGGCAATTTGAAGAGTGAATGATGGGCGGATACGGCGGAATTAACGCCGGTTGCCGAAAGTCTGCGGAAGAGAAAATATTCCCATATCTATTTAGTGGAATGTTTCCACAGAAAAGATACGATTTGTTTTTAACGCGGAAAACGCGGATATTGCGCGGAAATTCGCGAAAATTTGCGAAAATACAAGAAAACCTCCTTCTCCTCTTGATTTTTTCCTAAGTTCGCAGGGTAGGATTACATAACCGGCGGTGAAGTGCAGTGCAACCGCCGGAAGTTTGCCGGCAAAAGGCAGGTAACCCTTTGGCGAAAAACTTTCACCTACGATTGCCTACCTCTTGAATTGTCAAATTTCACTGAAGATTTTATTTTTTTGGGTTTTATGGTTAATAGATAGGCTGTTATTTTAGCGGTTCAACCGATAACGCAACACCGGCTATACCAATTCCCGGTTCGGTGAATTTAATTTCGATTGACTCCCCTTTGAGAAGCCCGTCAGGAATCGGAAAACAACGCGTAACAAATTCAATGGCATCAGTTTGTCCTGTTCGGACGAATTCGCCGATTTTTTGACCATTGATCCAAATATTTTTCTTTTCACCTGCTTTTGCATCAGCAATACGAAGAATGAGCCATTTATATCCTTCATTTTTGAACGAATTGCAGGACAGAGTTCCTTCGGTCGTACTGACGCTCCAAGATTCTCCGTTATCTTCTCCCAGAACATCCCAACCCGACATTGTCCAACCCGGAATCGCAGCTCCGACCAACGGAAAGAGAATAAACGGTTTACCGGTTGATTGGAGTGGTTTCTCAAGAACCGAAGGTTTTCGCGGTATTGCCAAGGAAGTGTGAAACCGGTTCAAAAGTCCCGACATTGCGGCACCTGTTCGAGGATCAACCGGAGCAACAATGTGGTCGTAAATGACATACACTTCCTTCCAATATCGTTGTTTTAGATTGTCCGCATGGAGATTTTCCAACTTTTCCGATGCCGATTGAAGAGCGTTACGTCCTTCGAATTCTTTTTTAGTTGCAAGAATATCTTGAACGGTCGCAAGAGAAATCGGATTCTGAATTTCCGCAGCAAAAGGAGTTTTTTGAACAATATCTCCAAGTGTTTCGACCGAGCGAGCGACCTCGGCAAAATCACGGAATAACTCGGCAAAAAAAATCAGCGAATCCGTATATCGTTTCATATTTGCAGCAACAGGAAGCCGCGGTTTTTGTGCCGTATCGACTTTTTCCAGAAGCAGTTTGAGGCGGTTCATATTTTGGTAAAGCCGAGTTGCGTTGTACGGAAATGGGGCATAGTATCCCCAATCGGGAATCACTTCAAATTCTTCCAAAAGAATTCCGATTTCTTGATTTCCTTCTCCGAAAGTCCACTGACCGTAATCATTCAGTATTTCTTCGGCGGTTCGATGGGGATTCCACCATGTTTCGGCGGAACAAAATGCGGAGAGACACTGAATTTGCGGAGCCATTGTGTAGCAGATTCCGCCGGAATAACAACCGAGTTCCAATTCGTTTTGTCGTGCGGTGATCATTCTCCGTAATCGGCAATGCGGAAAGACGGTTGCTTCGCCTTCCGTAACACTGTAATCCCACGTCAAAACGGGAACCGATTTCGATGCCTGTTTTGCATAGGGACGCCCGTCACCGCCTACCATATTCGGGTCGGAATCAGGGCTGAAACCGGTATTGATACTTGTAAATGTCCCTTTGGGAAACTGGGGCAATTTTTCGAGCAAATATTCCATCGAATGACAGGTGTGGTCTTGATCGCGGGTACGTTCTTGATCGGCAGTCCAAATAGGAACTCCCCAACCGGAAAACGGTTCTCCCCAAGTTCCGACTTCAATGAGTGTTTGCGGACTGTTTTTACGAATAATTCCGCTCAGTTCCAACGCCAAATCAACAAAGGTTTCTTTTGTACAACCATTTTTGATACAACCGCCGGGATCACCGGGGAAAATACAAATCGAATCCATTCCGTGAATTGATTTTGTCCAAAATTCCCATGCGTCGAGAATTTGTTTTTTTTCTTTCGGATCATTCGGACAGGCGCAAAGCCATTCACCGCCAAGCGTATTGACTGTAATTAACGGGTGAACCGCAACACCGCGCCGTCGGGCATAATCAATAACATGATTGATTGTTTTGACAAATTCTTGATGAAAAGGACTGTTTCGCATTTCATCGTTTGTTCCTAAAAGTGTCGGCACGAGCCAAAACTCAAAAATGTTGTAGCGGTAAAATGAAATCATATCGATGTACTGTTCCCAATCGGTAAGATTCCAACGATTGATCTCCGATTCAAAGAGAACATTGACATTGTAGGCATTTTGCAGATGTTCGGCAAAATTGACATAATGTATTCGTACCGGAAAATCGG
>JAITQV010000625.1 GCA_031288765.1 Planctomycetaceae bacterium | reverse complement strand
ATAACGGAACGTACTGCCGAACGCAGTCATCTTCAGGCTTTTATTTCCGACGATGACGGGAAAACATGGAAAGGCGGTCTCATGCTTGACGAGCGAAAAGGCGTTTCCTATCCCGACGGCGACCAAACAAAAGATGGAACGATTTTTGTAATTTATGATTTTGACCGTACCGGCGCAAAAGAAATTCTAATGGCACGATTTACCGAAGAAGATGTTTTAGCCGGAAAAGTTGTTACGTCTAACAGCGCGTTACGGTTGCTGGTAAACAAAGCGGCAGGTGTAATTCCTAAACCGTAACAATTCCGAAATATTGATGTTACCTTAACGATCCGGTTGGGTATAACCGTTCATGCTTTTCGTAAAGTTACCGTTGTGTACAAAAAAAGTAAAAAAAGTCAGAGAAGTTAATCAGAGAAGTTAAAAGGTTACAATGTGCGGAATTTGCGGAGCGGTTTGGAATGAACCTGCGAAGGCGGTTGACAGGGCAACATTGGACGCGATGACCGATATTCTTCGGCATCGCGGACCGGATGATCGCGGGACGTTTCTGCAATCGGGAATTGCGTTAGGGCATCGGCGGCTCGCAATTATTGATTTGACGCCGTCAGGACTGCAGCCAATGCCAAACGAAGATGAAACCGTTTGGATTGTTTTTAACGGCGAGATTTATAATTTTGAACAATTACGCCGTGAATTGATCCGTCACGGGCATCGTTTTCGAAGTGAAAGCGATACCGAAGTGCTGATTCATCTTTACGAGGAAGAACACGAAAATCTGTTACAACGCATTAACGGAATGTTTGCGATGGCGGTGTGGGATGTTCGTGAACGGAAATTATTTCTGGCGCGGGATCGGATTGGGAAAAAGCCGTTGTTTTACCGTAACGAATCCAACCGGCTGATATTTGCCAGCGAGCTGAAAAGTATTCTGACGGTCAACGGAGTTCCCCGCGACATTGATCCGACTTCATTGGACGATTATTTAACGTATCAATACGTTCCGCATCCGAAAACGATTTTTCGCGGTATTTCAAAATTATCGCCGGGGCATTTTGCGGTTTGGCAGGACGGTGAATTGGCGGTTCGCCGTTACTGGAATCCGAATTGGAATGAAGAAAATGATCAATTAACGTTTGAAGAATGGTCGGAAGAACTTCGGGCATTGGTTACGGACGCCGTGCGAATCCGTCTTCGGAGTGATGTACCGGTTGGGGCGTTTTTATCCGGCGGAATTGATTCTTCGGTTACAGCCGGAATAATGCAACGTGAATGTCCGCAGCGGATACGGACTTTCTGTATCGGTTTTCCTCAAAAAGAATACGACGAAACCGCTTATGCCCGCCAAGCGGCAAACCTGTTCGGTACAAAACATCAGGAATTAATTGTTACGTCGGATATTGAGAATATTCTGCCGAAAATTATTTGGCATTACGATGAGCCGTTTGCCGATTCCAGTGCGATACCGACTTGGTCTTTGTGTGAAATGACGCGGCGTGAAGTTACTGTTGCGTTAAGCGGCGACGGCGGTGATGAACTCTTTGCGGGATATGATCGTTATCGGGCGGTTCGGCTGGGAATGTTTGCGGAAAAAATTCCGTACATTTTCAGAAAAATTTTAGCCGGACCGATTCGCAATTTTATTCCCGCTTCAACTCGGCAACGTTCTCCGCTTCGGCGGTTGAAACGATTTCTTGAAGCGCTCGGCATGGAACCGTTGGAACAATATTTACAATGGATTGCCGTTTTCAATCGTGAACGCCGGAAAAAATTGTACACGCCGGGATTTTCGGACAAAATTCATGGATATGATTCGCTTGATTTTTTACGGCAAGCCGAGCAGTTTTGTTTGCAGCGTGACCGTGTAACACGAATTGCATTGACGGACATGCAGACATATCTTCCGTGTGATATTATGACGAAAGTTGATACGGCTTCAATGGCGCATGGGTTGGAATGTCGGGCGCCGCTTTTGGATTACCGGATTGCCGAATGGGCGGCGCGGCTGCCGATTCGGTACAAAATTGAAGGGCGTTACGGTAAAAAAATTCTCCGTGAAACATTTCGTGATTTATTACCGCCGGACATTGAACACCGCCGCAAAATGGGTTTTGGAGTTCCGGTTGATCATTGGTTTCGCAAACCGCTTCGTGAAATGGTTCAGGATATTCTTCTTGATTCCAAAACAAGACAACGCGGTTTTTTTGAACAAAAATTTATCGAACAACTCCTGAAGGATCATTTTGCCAACCGGTTTGATCATGCGTATCGGATTTGGGCGTTGCTCGTGTTTGAACATTGGATGCGGTGTTGGGGTTAAGGATATTCGTAACCGTCTATTTTTATTAACCGCAAAATACATGGAAAAACTAATCCGCATCTGTGAAAATCCGCGTCATCTGCGGACTTCGCTCCTGTGCTCTCTACGGTTAATAACATAGATAATTACCTCTGTTTGCCGTCAACTCCCTCTATCTTGGCGAAACTAAAAAGTGTAAAATGGAACGAAATACTGTTAATAATTTTTTCGGTTTCAATACGTTTGCTTGTTGTTTTTTGTTTGGAATTGTTTAAAATTTTTGTTGCAAAAGAAATATCGGAGGATTTATTATGGGAGACATTATTTCCTATATTTTCGTCGGAGTTAGTGTAGTGTTGCTGATTTTTAGTATCTTGCGCATATTTTTTGCGGTAGCTTTTGGTATTGGTCTTTTTTTAGTAAATTGGAAGCTATGTGTTAAATTATCAGAACCCGCCTTGACTCAAAAACAACAGCTTCGCTTCCAACAAATGAATGAATGGGAAATTCGTAACGGATTCCATCATGTCGGTTTTTTTCAGATGCCGTCTCTTATTTTAGCGGGATGGGAAAACCCGGAAAAATCATCAATGCTCACTCAGTTTTTTTATCCTCAAAATCCCGATATAAAAGGTCTTTATTTTGAAATTAGTACTCTTTTTGATAACAATATCACCCTCGAAACCGGCAATGCGTATGATATGATGTTGTTACCGGTGCCGCCCGGTAATTATTTACAATCGTTTCCTCAAAAAAATCCTGAAGAAATTTTTAAAATACACAATGAATCCATTCGGTACTTAACAGAATACGGCGGAGTTCGCCTGACGCCGTTTCATCCCGATCTGCCTTGGAATAATTCGTTAACAGAACCGTCAGAAGAACAACAACCTTCGGTATTTGAAGTTGACCAAAATTCCGGTATTCTCAGTGAAACAAAATATCTCTGTAGTTTACTTTTTTATCCGTTACGTGCGGTCTATTGGTATCTGTGGCGCCGAATTTTCTGGGTTAACAAAACAATTCAGGAACAAGTCGAAATGGGACGACTTGTTTTGCCGCAAGAATTACCGCCCGATTACGAAAAATATCACATCCTTTGGTCACCGGAAAAACAGACAAACCGCTGATTTCATCTTTTCGACTGCTGTATTTTTTGTTATCGATTATCCCGTGAGCGGCTTTACTTCGTGTTTGCGGAACAGCATGAATCAATTCCTCATCACCGCCCATATAAACATTGTGCAAATAAAATAGAGTACGGACAAAAAATGCAATCGTTCAAAGTTGATATTGAAATACATTCGTACTTTGTGTGGCGTTTTTTCGGACAACGGGCGCAATATATTCATAACAAGATTTATGCGGTTTCCGGGTTCCGGCAAAGTTCACAAGGTTCCCGGAGTCCGTAATCGCCGTTGCGAATTGC
>JAITQV010000563.1 GCA_031288765.1 Planctomycetaceae bacterium | reverse complement strand
TTGTTTTAAGCCCGCATTTGTTTTAAGCCCGTAGGGCGAGATGTGCATAACCGACGGAAGTTTGCCAACAAAAGGTAGGCAATCGCTCGCCGAGCGATTGCGTCGGCGTCAGCCGACAGTGAATTTGTACAATGTTGGTTGTTTCGCTTGCCTATCGGCAAGCGACCTTTCGGCGAAAGGCTTTCACCTACGGTCGCCTACCTTATGTTGGCAAACCTCCAGCGATTGCGCTTCGCTCCACCTACGGTTATACACATCTCATCCCTTGCGGGACTTTAAGAAGATCACAAGCGAAATCATTACCATTGCGGTAGGAAACCAGCTTGCGAACTATTAACTACTGAGGATGTTTTGTTTGAAAAAATTAGGCTAAAAATGAAGTTGTCTTGCGCAATTACTCAACAAATGATTGAATAAATACAATTATTCATGTTCGGTATTTCCCCAACCAATATCAGGCGGCGGTTCTTCTTCGGTAACAGTTTCTTCTTCACGAACTTCTTCCTGCTCAATCTCCGGTTCTTGGACGGGTTTTCGTTTGAAAAATTCCCGCTCAATATCCGGTTCATCCGGTGTTAGAAATTCCTGAAGTATCTCGTCCCGCCGCCGTAAAATAAGAAATGAAAGCCCCGAAATCAATACAAGACTTGCAAATAAAATAATCAATAATTCTATCAGCCGAAATGTGAACACGTGATCTCATAACCGCTTGCACGGCTCTAAACAAATAATCCCGATAAGTTACACAAAACACCAATCATAAAAACACCGGAATATTCTATTTGTTGCAATATCCTGTTCAATACCGGTTTACGAAACGCTTTCCGGTGAAAGGATTCCGCCTTGATTAAAACAGAGAGCGACAATCACAGGATGTTCGCCGTCAACAACAATTTTGCAAATTGCCGTTTCATAACCTTGCTCGGGAACATCCGGCAACCCAAACCCAATTTCAGGAACCGTCAACGTAAACTTCCCCCCAAGCTCTTCAAGCAAAAGCATAAGCCGACCCCCAAGAACATTGGTCAACTCCGCAATCAAATCACGTATAAGAGGATTGTCCAATTGAAAATCTTCGCCGGCATACATATTTTGCGCCAAAGCATTTGCCAGACTTTTAGAAACAATAAACCACACGGAATGAATGTCCGGCGAATTAACCTTCATGCACGCCCAACACCAATCGGATTGATCGGCAACTAAATTGTCAAAATCGGCTTCTTTGGGTTTCATTGCCGTTTTTTCGGTCTGATTGCTCAAAGAATTGGATTCCCCCCACGGATCCTCCGCATTGGGGCGGATAATTCCGCTGCCCCAATTGATATCATCTTCCATCTCATCAAGTATTGGCGGTTCCGGCTCATTCCAATTATTATCGACCAACGGTTCCGAAATTTCGTTGTTTTCCGCCGGCGCAACCGTTCCCCAGCCGTCGTCTTCCGAAACGGCGGGAACAACCGTCCCCCAACTGTCAAGATCGGTTGAAATCGACGACTCCTCGCCCCAACCGTTGATTCCCGCCGCACCGGCACTGTTCCCGACAGAACCAATAGCAAAATCATCATCCTGCGCAAATTCCTCGTTCCCAACTTTAATAGAACAAGGAACCACTTCGGCAAATGCCATTGTTTCCAATGTTTCACGAACAGCATTGTACAATAATTGACCGCAATTTTTGGGGAGCATAAAAATAAAGATTAAAGTAAATATTCAAATAAGTTTTAACACGGAATAATTGCCGGATTACGGTGTTGGATAATTATGTTAATAATATTCAAAAACACAACAGGGGTTTATTTATGACACGGTTATTGATTGTCTGATGTTCCGTTCAGAAGGTTATTGACTTGCTGAATTGCTTCGATCAGGTTAGGCGGACTGATTGGTTTGGAGAGGATACGTGTTACGCCGAGTTCCATCAATTCACGGCGTTGTTCTTCGTTACCGGCGCTTGTTACGACAAGCACGGGAGTTCCGCTCAAACGCGGACTGGCGGCAATCTTCCGCATGAGTTCAATACCATTCATGTTCGGCATGGTTAAATCCGTAACAAGCATATCCGCCTTGATCTCTTTCATCTTAGCAATTGCCTCACTTCCGTCGGAGGCTTCGAAGAAGTTTGCGTCTCCAAGTCCCGCAATTTCAAGACAACGGCGAATAAACATCCTCGCCAACGCAGAATCATCGGCTATTACTATATTCTTTATCATAATTGGAGACTCATAAAAATGGAAATGGAAAATGGAAAAAAGAATATTTGGGAATGTTGAAATTTAATCATTCTCAAAATTCTTGTCGAAAAACTGTTGTAAACTTACGCATTTCATCCCAAACAAGTATTTTTCCCAAATATTTTTTGTTGTAATCATGTGTCTTTGATATTTTTTTCAACTTCTTTTCTTTGCCAAAGTCCTAAATTACCGTCCTAAATTACCGTCCTAAATTACAGTTCCCAGTCCGGTCTTCCGGGGCAAGAGAGGATGATACGACCGGAATCACGATACAAAGTTACGGTTCGGCTGTGCGAACCGCCGACATCTTCGGCGATAGCGCCGAGTCCGAATTGCCAAAGAATTTTCTTGGCGGCTAAAACATTACGTTTACCGATATTAAACGTATTGTTTGGGTCGGCGACATTGGCTCCGCCTGCCATTTTGATAATCAGGTTTGACGGTTTGGAAAGGGAACCGGCGGTACGTTTCATGAGTTCGATTAGGGCGGGAATACCGGTATCGGCAAAATAACCGGGTAATTGTTTTGCCCGTTCCGGCGAAACGGTGGAATCCGGCAGGGCGATATGATCCATGCCGACGCACCGAGTTCCCCGATCCAGAATCATCAATCCGATACACGACCCCAGTGCCATCGTCCGAATGACTCCGCCTTGTTCTTTGGTAGCGCCGTAATCGCCGACGCCAAGCATGATTCGTGCCGATGTATTGGGTTGCATCCTCTTCTGTGAGTAAGGCTAATTACGAATAACTTATTTCTTTTTAATAATATAAATAAAATAAAAAGAAAAAAAAGGGGTTGGATGTCGTAATTGGCATAATAAACGCAAAATGAGTTTTTTTTATTGATTTTGTGATTTACGAAGATCAGACTGGGAAAAAACGGATCGAGTAAATTCCTGCTGTTATTATTGACTCGTGTATCCTAATATGATCCTAATATTTTCCTGATAATTTCATTTTACTCTTTGAAACGATGAAAATCAAATATTTGCAAAATTATACAGCCGAATGTTTTTTCCGCAAGTTTAGCGGTCAAAAAATGTGTAATATTTTAGCGGAGGGTGGATAGCGGAGAGTGGAGCAATCGTTCGTCGAACTTACGATTAACAATTCATAAGGTAGGCAACCCTTCGCCGAAGGGTTGCGTCGGCGTTAGCCGATTGGGAATTTTGTTGACGGACGATTGCGTCGGTGTTCGCTAACCTTCGTATATGTGGTAGGGGCGAAAAATCTTTCGCCCCTACATTGCTAATCATCAGATTGTATTGAA
>JAITQV010000583.1 GCA_031288765.1 Planctomycetaceae bacterium | reverse complement strand
CATAATCATTCTCCTTGTTATTTTATTCTCTCCGATTTTTACAATAAAAAATCAGTCAACCTGCAACATTAGATTAACATAAGCAACAATATAACACGGTATCCTATTTTTATCAATCTCATGCTCATTTTGTTTGTCAATGAAGAAGCCGGTAATATTTGATTTTGTTGTTCCCGATTATATTTTTTTAAAAAATCTGTAATTCCATACAGCAGAGGATACTTTACTTTTTACCGGAGCAAGTTATATTATAGTCCAATGTGAATTGGTTAGTCTTTCAACCATAAAAAATTTAAGGAAATACAAATATGAACGAAGATAATATTTCTCCGACAATTGAAAATTCGGTATCAGCGGCGTCAAACGAAAAAACCGAAAAAGAAGAACTCCAATGGGCTTATTCGGGAAAAGCAATGAGAGCACAATGTTGCTTGTATTGGATAATTACATTTCTGCTTTTTGGCGGCGGATTCTATTTAACTTTCAAAGAATTACTGGATTCCGCTTATTTGTGGGTTTGGATTGGGATTGTTGTTCTCGCGACAATTCTGTGGTTTCAGTTTTTGGTAACCTATTTCTACCGAACCTGGACACTACGTTATAAACTCACAAATCATCGCCTTTATACTTATAAAGGTTTTTTCACCAAAACGAGCGATTCTTTGGAGCTTGTTTATATTGAAGACGTTCAATTGATTCAGACGTTTTGGGACAGGTTGCTCAATGGCGGAGTGGGACGGCTTATTATTTTTTCTTCCGCAGATAAAACGCACTCCAAGTTGTTAATTACGGGCATCGAAAATCCTCAATCCATTTTTGAGAAAGTCGATACCGCACGGGCGAATGTCCGCGCTAAACGTGCGATAATATCCGGTTCATAAACAGTTCATACCGGATATTGAAATATATTCCATACTTTATCTAATATTTATCTAATATTTTCCTTACGGTTATAATAAACAAAGTTGTATTTATTTTGTTGGAAAATAACTATTTTATACATTGATTGGTTTTATTTTCTTTTTTATCTTCAAAAAATTTTTTTTTTTTTTCATTTTGTACTATGCTGGAACTTAAAAACTTAAAAAAGTCTTATCTTTTGCCGGACGGCGAAGATTTACCGATTTTGGAAATTCCGCAATGGTCGGTTGAAGCGGGGGAACAGGTTGTTGTTGTTGGGGCAAGCGGTTGCGGAAAAACGACCTTATTACATATTATTGCCGGAATTTTACGTCCGAGTTCGGGTCATGTTTTGATTGATGGCTGGGACACTCCCATCCTCACCGAAGCCGAACGCGACCAATTCCGTGCCAGACGTATTGGTTATGTTTTTCAGACGTTTAATTTATTGCAAGGTTTTACGGCGTTGGAAAATGTAATGATCGGAATGACTTTTGCCGGAACCAGAAGTGATCGGCATCGAGCCAAAGATCTTTTGGAAAAAGTGGGACTTGGTCATCGTTTGCACCATAAACCGGCTCAACTTTCCGTTGGGGAACAACAACGAGTTTCTGTTGCCAGAGCGTTGGCGAATAAACCCAAACTCGTTCTTGCCGACGAACCGACCGCCAATGTCGATGTCGGGAACCAACAACAGGTTATTGATATGTTACGGAATACCTGTGAAGCGGAACAAGTTGCTCTTATCCTTGTTACTCACGCTCCCGAAGTTGCCTGTCAATTCAAACGAGTCGATAAATTGGCGGAAATTAACCTTGTTGTTTCAAAACGGCAAGAACAAAAAAATGAAGAGAAATCGGAAGAATTACAAGACGACTAAAATAAAATTTCAGACGCAAATTTGTCTCGAATTGTTTTCCTATTAATTGTTTTTGGTCTTAATTTTTATTTAATTTTCTTGATAAAATATGATAAATGGAAAAAAACAAGTGATTTGGTCTTGACAGGTTTGGCGATTCGGTTATGATACCTATTACTTTAATTAAATTTTAAGTTGTTTTGCTTGTTGCCGCTTCGTGGCGGTTGAGACGGACTCTTTTGATGTCTCTATTTTCCAATATAGAATTTGCATGTTTGCCGGATGCGGAGATGTGAATTTCATTCGAAAAACACGAAGTTTTAGGCAGTTTGTTGACTCTTTGGGGATTTTTTTAATTTTGTGTTCTTCACAATTAAAAAGAGCCTTAGTCATTAGGATGGACTTTCAAGCGCCTTTGAGATATTGACATCATAAAAAAATCAGATCAATACAAAAGGTTGTTTGGTCAATATTGACTTTTAATATTGATTTTATACTTTAGACGTAAATAAAACTGGTAAATCACCGTAACGCAACAGAATTAACGGGTTGCAGTTATGCCAAACGTAAAGTGTAATGCCTTACCGGCTCATGTTATAACCGGATGTTAGTCTTACGTAACTTGTTTTTTAGGATATTGTTCCAATCCGTAACCGGATTTTGGAGTTTCGTTGTTTTAGTGTGTTATCACACGGAGATATTGGATTCTCTTTGTGGTATTCTTTTGACCATCACCAACCAGGTGTCTTTACATGCCCAAAAATAACTCTAACGGAAATCGTCATGGCGGTCGCAATAATAACGGCGGTCGCAATAATAATAGAAACGGAGGCGGAGGCGGTCGTTCGCGTTCTTCTTCCAATAGCGGTCTTGCCAATCAAAGAAACAACTTTAAAAAAGCCAAACCGGGCGGCGCACCAACCGGTGTAATGGAAATAGGCGATCCCAATGCTTATTATGAAGCGACCGGAGCCTTGGAGTTACATCCGAATGGTTATGGTTTTCTTCGTGATCCGAAAAATGATTATGCCCGAATCATTACGGATCCGTTTGTTCCCGGAAGTATGATTGAAAAATACGGATTTCGGGAAGGTGTTCTCATGAGCGGTCTGATTCAGCCCGGCACGAAAACACAAGGTCCCCGGCTTCGTGAAATCAAAGAGGTTGACGGAATTTCGGCGGATGATTATCCGTCGATTAAACCGTTTGACGAGCGGACGCCAATCAATCCTGAAGAATGGTTGCGGCTTGAAACAGGTCCCCAACCGTTGACAACCCGTGTTATGGATATTCTGACTCCGCTCGGAAAAGGTCAACGCGCTTTGATTGTTGCTCCGCCGCGAAGCGGAAAAACCATTCTTCTTCATCATATTAGTCAGGCAGTTGTCAAAAATCATCCTGACGTTAAGGTAATGATTCTTTTGGTTGACGAACGTCCCGAAGAAGTTACCGATTTTCGGCGTGCGGTCAATGCGGAAGTTATTGCCAGCAGTCTTGATCGTGAAATTGAATCTCATGTCCGGCTTTCGCAATTGGTTGTGGAACGTTGCCGGCGTTTAGCCGAGATGGGGAAAGATGTTTTTCTGCTTTTGGATTCTATTACCCGTTTGGCGAGAGCGTACAACAAATGGGTTGCCAATACCGGACGGACAATGTCCGGCGGTGTTGATATTAAGGCGATGGATATTCCGAAAAAGTTGTTCGCAACCGCCCGCGCCTTCGAGGAAGGCGGCTCGCTCACAATTGTGGGAACCGCACTCATCGAAACCGGCAGCCGAATGGACGATTTAATTTTTCAGGAATTTAAGGGAACCGGCAATATGGAGCTTGTTCTTGACCGGAAATTAGCCGAACGCCGTATTTGGCCTGCGATTGATATTGGGCAATCGGGAACACGGCGTGAAGAAAAACTTTTTCCGCCGGACATCCTTCATGCGGCAACTTTAATCCGGCGAACCCTTTCCTCGCGAAACCCGACCGATGCGATGGAAGCATTGACAACACGCTTGGTAAAGTCAAACTCAAACGCCGAATTCTTTTTCCAATTCCTCAAAAGCGCCCAATCACGATTGGACTAATTAAATTAAAAAGATTCGTTAAAAAATAGGATTGTTCGTAAAAATATTCCTAACTACTTGTATTGTCGGAAATTTCCAATTATAGTATTCTATATTCCGGTAACGGATTAAATTGGGGATTTCCGATGCGGATGCCGCCGAAAAAGGGTTGTGCATTTGTATTATTTTTACTGTATTATTAAAGTCGATGGTTGTTGCCGGTTCGGCAACGGAAATCTCCCCCGTGTTAAAATTTCTTAAACTTGTAAAGGAATTAAGATCATGATTCAAAAACTGAATATGTTCCGAAGTATTGTTCTTGGTGTTGTTTTGATTACCTGGGTTTTCGTATCGGTGTTTCCGGTTTCCGCTCAGGTGGTGTCGCCGGATCGCGGAGTTTATTACGGCGGTTCGGTGGTGGGCGGTGTTGAAATTGACGCCGAAGGGCTTATCAAAACAACTCCGAAAAAAACAATGGAAGAAGTCGGTAAAAATCTTAGTAAACTTCTTGAACCGATTCCAACCGACCTGAATGAAAAAACTCTCATTCGAAAAATCTCGCTCAAAAAACTGAACGCTCAAATTTGCCGGACAATTGAGAATCAAGAAGAATTTCCTGATTCTGTCCGTTATCTTGGCGGTTTGACGGCGATTCGTTATGTGGTGGTTGTTCCTGAGGAAAACGATATTCTTCTTATCGGACCTTCCGAATCCTGGCAAGCCGATTCATACGGGAATATTATCGGTAAAACGAGCGGTCATCCGGTTTTTCGGTTGGAAGACTTGTTGACGGTTTTCCGTGCTTGGAACAATCAGAGCAGACCTTCGGTAATTACCTGTTCGATTGACCCGACGAAAGAAGCTTTGGCGAAAATTGCGCAGGTGAACCGGCAATTTTCTGTTGTGGACAGGAATAATGTTCAAGCGTTTGCCGCCGCTCAGGAAGCGGCGTATGGGGTGAATGTTATTACGCTTCAGGGAATTCCCGAACAGAGTCGTTTTGCGATGGTTTTGGTGATTGCCGATTATAAAATGAAACAGATTGGTCTTGGTCATATTCCGTCTCCGATACGCAATTTACCGAGTTATGTTAGTTTGATCGGCGGAAGTCAGAAACAAATCAACCCGCGGTTTTGGCTTACGCCGGAATATGGTACGGTTACGCATGATTCCAAAAAATTAACATGGCAACTTAGCGAAGTCAAAGTTAAGGCGTTGACGGACAGCGAATTTGTTGATTCGCGGAGCAATTCTTACCAATCCGGCGGCAAACCGGACAGAGCGGCAATTAATTGGTGCGGCAAAATGACCGCCAATTATGAGGCGCTTAGTAAGGCGGATCCGGTTTTTGGCGATTTGAAGAATTGCATGGAGTTGGCGGTTACGGTTGCATTGATTCGGCGGGAGGGATTACTTGAAAAAGCCGGTTGTAAGTTGACGGCGTTTGAGGATGCGGCATTTCTCAAACCGGTTGTTTATCCGGTTCCGAAAACGGTGCGAAGTCAAGCGACGATTTCCAAGAATGGGCGATCCTTTGTTGTTGCCTGCGGCGGAGTCGAAGTCAATCCGTTTATCACGCTTCAGGATGTACAACTCAATAGTAAAATCGACGCCGAAAGAACCAACCTTGCCAAAACAACCGGTGATGCTTGGTGGTCTAAATGACGTTCTCAATAGTAATTCCATACTGTTGTGTATCAAATCCTTATAAATACTAATATTACGGATTTCAAAAGTACGTATCTTTTCGGTTATTATTCAAGAAATGACCGGCATAGATACGTACTATTTATTTTTGGTATCTATTCCGTTCTTTGTTG
>JAITQV010000555.1 GCA_031288765.1 Planctomycetaceae bacterium | reverse complement strand
TGATAAGATCACAAGTTTATTTTTTGAGGATACAAAATGAAGGCAATAACAAAAAAACCTTTTTGTGTCCTAATTTTTATAAATAAACTAACATTGAAGTTGTACGTCAACATTATTACGATTACAAATTCCGTGTATTTCGTGTATTCAGTGGTTAATAAATAGGCAATTACCTCTCAGGTTATAAATTCAAACAGGCTGCGTAACAATATCAGACTATAATTCGGGCTAAATATTTTCCTGAAAATATAAAACGAACAAAAAATCGTTTAATTTTTTCCAAACGTACTTTCTTTCCCGTGCCAACGATTAACAATCTCGTAAAGTTGTTCGGAATCAATTGGTTTCGTAATATAATCATCCATTCCGGCAGCCATACATTTTTCACGGTCGCCAATCATGGCATGAGCGGTCATGGCAATTACCGGAACATTCCGGTTTCTCATAATATCCGATGATTGCCGAAGTTGCCGCGTACATTGATAGCCGTCCATCTCCGGCATTTGACAATCCATAAATATAAGATCGTATTCTTTTTTCCGCATGGCATCCAACGCCTGAATCCCGTTTTCCGAAACATCCACCTGATGCCCCAACGCATTAAGCATTGTGGTTGCAACAATAATGTTGATTCTAACATCCTCCACCAACAAAATCTGAAGCGGTAATGCCGCTGTTGTTGATATTGTATCGTTTTCCCGACCGGTTTTCGTATCAATCTCCAATTCGGAAGGCGGTTTTTTCGGGGAATTGTTAAGGATTCCGTACAGGATTTCGGTGCGAATCGGTTTGGATAAATAACCGTACAAATTAGGTAAAACAACTTTTTCCAACGATTGAAACGATGCTCCCAGCGAAAATAAAATCACCAGATGCGAACGATCTTTTTCAGGAATTGCCAGAAAATCATTCCTGAGTTGTTCCATTTCGTAACCCGGATATTCCGATTCGCAGAAAATCCAGTCGAAGGGATGACCTTTCTTAATTTGTTCATAGATTTTGGCGATAAAATCCGCCGGCGAATCCGCTTCGACCAATGTTCCGCCAAATTCGGAAATCAAACGGCTTAAAACCTTCCGTGTTCCCGAATGAATATCCAAAACAATCGAATGAGTTTCGGAAATTGATTTGTCCAACGGCTGAAGCGTTTCGATTTTCGGCAATTGATGCAGCAAGACCGTAAACCAAAAAAGCGAACCGTGTCCGGGCGTACTTTTCACTCCGATGTTGCCGCCCATCATTTCCGCGAGTTTTTTACAAATGGAAAGCCCCAAACCCGTACCGCCGTAACGCCGTGTTACAGAAGTATCCGCTTGCGTAAACGGTTCAAAAAGACTGTCAACCCGATCTTCGGGAATACCAATTCCGGTATCTTCAACCTCAAAACGTAACTGACACGTTGTCGAATTGAAGGAAAGCGATTGTACACGAACAAAAATTTCCCCCTCATTCGTAAACTTGGAGGCATTGCTGAGAAGGTTCAGCAGGATTTGCCGCAAACGACCGCTGTCACCGGTAAAACGTTTGCGGGTCGAAGGATCAATAAAGACCGCAATTTTCACGCCCTTTTGATAAAGCTGTAACGCAATCGCATCGCAGGCGTCTTCAATCAGCGGAGCCAATTCAAATTCGTGAGTGTCGAGCGTCAGTTTACCCGCTTCAATTTTAGAAAAATCAAGAATATCGTTGATAATCGCCAGAAGTGAACCGGCGCTCTGCCGAATCATATTGACGTACTGCGTTTGCAAATCGGAAAGCGGTGTTTTCGCAAGAAGTTCCGTCAAGCCGATGACGCCGTTCATTGGTGTACGGATTTCGTGGCTCATATTGGCAAAAAATTCCCCTTTGGCGCGGTTTGCCGCTTCCGCTTCTTCGAGCCGCCGCCGTTCCGTAATGTCCGTAACAAACCCTTCGGAAATACTGAAACTGGGATTTTCCGGATCAACTCCGACAACACGGCTGCGTTCCCAAACCCACCGGACACTGCCGTCTTTGTGAACGAAACGGTAAACCGATTCAAGCGGTTTTCCGATATAAAGCGTTTCCATATTGGCATCGAACAAGGCAGCCCTGTCGTCGGGATGAACCAAATCAAAATACGTAATCCGTTTATTATCAATAAGGTCATCGGCATCGAATCCCGTAATATCCTTGAACCCTTCACTGACAAACTCCATCGTAAAATCCGGCGGATTGTTACGGCAACGGAACGCCATACCGGGAAGATTGGAAACGAGCGTCTGCATTCGGCGTTGGCTTTCACGCCGGCGCGTTGTTTCCACCGCAATCGCCGTAAGATCCGCCAGCGAAGAGCCGAAAATCAAATCTTCCAGCGACCAGTTTCGCGGCGAACCGGCATGTTCAATACAAACCACGCCGAAAAGTTCACCAAAAAGACGAATCGGACAATCAAGCAACGCCCGAATACCGCCGTTGCTGTAAGATTCCGCCATACCCGGTAAAATAGTGTCGGTTTCGGTATCGCAAATGACAATATTCCGTTTGGTGTGGAGCATTTCGTAATAGACGGGGTACGTATTTGCCGGAAACGAAGGATCAATGGAAAAAGAATCCGTAACAACAGAATACATTGCAGCGTTATCAAGATTACCGGTTTCTTTGTTGAACAGCCAGATTCCGGTACGGAGCACATTCATGGTAATTGTACAGGTTTTGGCAATCACTCTGGCGATTTCCGAAAAATCATTCTTATCCATTACCGGATTCTGACTTAACGTAACCAACACCTGATTATGCCGTAATAATTCCTTTTCCTGTAATTTTTTTTCAAGTTCCGCAAAAGACGGCGAATCTTCAAAAATCAGTCCCAATGCCGTTTCCTTTTCCCAATCAAGCGTTATCGGCAACACTTGCCCCGACCAATTATCAACCGTTATATCCAGCCGTGATTTTGAAACGGAGTTGATATTACCGGAGAGAATTGTCCCGATAATTTTTTTTATTGTTTCATTGCCGTGAAGAAGTTTATTCAGTTTTTCACAGCATCCGTTAGGCGTAATTTCGCCGAAATCCTGATTGAACCGGTTATTACGCCAAAAGACGGTTCCTGTTTTGGGGTTGATAATAACAGCAGAATCACGTATGTCCTGAAAAAGTGTGAGAGCAGATGCCATAAACTCAAATTTGACTTCTTTGTGAATGAAATTGGCGGGTAATTTTGATTTTACGTAATAATCAGGTAATTGGAATAAGATTTTTGATTGTGATTTTGTTAAAATCCGGTAAAACAGCGGACAAAATCTTTACGAATCCGATTGTGAACATAACGGCAAAAACAACACAATAAAAATATCAAAAGCCGGTTTAATTATTATGAAGAGGCATTCCGGTTCAAACATTTAATTATTTTAATTATTTTAATCCAAAACAGTAACATCGGCAACTATTCACGGTGATTTTTTATGGGTTTGCATGGGAACTGCTTTTTCCCAAAAAATTTTCAGATATTTTGGTGTCGGTTGGTGATTGGGAATTTTTTTATGGGAAAAATGGGAAATTCGCTCTTTTCAAAAAGAATAGCATACACAAAGTTATTTATTTAGAAAAGAGACACACACGAAAATTTACTGATTATTCGCATTTTGACTCGTTTTCAACTTAATTTTTCCAAACAAAACAACCTCGGTAGCCAAGAAGTCCACACACGATTAACCTCATTGAAAGGGTAAAAAATGAGGCAATGAGTTCGGATTTTGGGGAAAATTGCCGGCTATTGATGTTAAATTAAATAGAATAGGCGGTTTATATGGAGTTATTAGTCAACAAATTGCCGAATTGAGGCGAAAAACCGAAAAAAACATGCGAGAGATAGCGTTTATCACATCTGTGATAGGTTTCATCACATCTGTAATAGGTTTCATCACATCTGTGATAGGTTTCATCACATCTGTAATA
>JAITQV010000545.1 GCA_031288765.1 Planctomycetaceae bacterium | reverse complement strand
ACGAGATTATGGTTGTGTTGGCTGTTAATCTCGCCCCGTGCGGGGCTTAGGGAAGTTTGTGAGATTCCGATCCGTAGGTTGCGCTTCGCTCCACCTACGGTTATGCACATCACACCCCTAGCGGGGTTAAGATTCCGATTGCCGTGTGAAAACAAAAATTTGTCGGCTAACGCCGACGCAACCGTTCGGCGAAGGGCTTTCACCCAACGGTTGCCTACCTAATGATTAACAATTCAAAAGGCAGGCGGACAGTTACCGACCGGTACATTCCTTGTTGTCGGCAAGCCGACAACGCAACCGCTACGGCGAACGGTTGCCTATCTGACTATGCCATTGTTCAATAAATCACCGAATAAATACGGATGATATTTTTTGATGTTGTTTTTTCAAGGGTAAAATAGTAAACTATTGCTTACGGTTGTTTCATAGTAAAGGAAGTATAGCAAAGGAAGTTTTTAGTTTTGTCCGGTTTGCCCGTAAGTTCCGTTTTACCTAAACCCGAATGGTACATTGTTTATCTTAATCTTAGTTTATCTTATCTTAATTCTTGCGGAGTTAATATTGACGCTAACTATTACCGGACTTTGGGGTTAAAAAGTAAAAACACGTAAACGGTTGAAATATTACAGATGTTTTATCATTGATTTGTTTTTGAAGATTTGTTTTTGAACTTCGGTTTGAACGATACACAGTACGGGAGGATGTTTTTTATGAAGCGTTTTGGAATTTTTTTCCTTATTGGTTTCGTTTTGTTTTATCTTGATGCGGTTAAAACGGAACGGCTTACGGCTCAGGAACAAAGAACGGAACGGCGTGACCGAAACCGTGAACGTAATGATCGACCGGATCGACCGCCTTGGATGCAAGGCGGAGATAATCCCCGACCGCCTTGGATGCCGCCGGGCGGCGGTAATGATCGTCCGCCATGGATGGGCGGCGGAGATAATCCCCCAGACGGTGAACGGTCTCGGCAAAACAGTGCGGAACGAAACGAACGCTCGCTCGGAATGCTCCGTTCAATGGACACAAACGGAAACGGCAAATTGGAACAAAATGAAATACCCGAATACCGGCGCGGTTTTGTTTCCATGATAGTAACACAATTGGGCGGAGACCCGAACAAAACAATTGATCTCGCCGAATTGACACGAAAAGCCTCAACATCCGCCCGTTCTTCTCAAACTTCAACATCCTCAGGCAATTCCTCCGATGCCGCCAAACAAACCGCAACTGATCCGTTGGTTCCCTATTTCGGCGAAAAAGAAGAACCGCAAACGGCGGTGTTGGCTTTTGGACAGCGTGAACCGCAAGAGAAAACCGTTGTTGCCGCCTCAACAAATTCGGTAATTGCCGTAAATCAATCGGATCGGGTTTTACGTTCGGCGCGGGAAATTATGAATAAATTCGACAAAAATAAAAACGGAACTCTCGATAAAGACAAAAACGAATGGGTTAGTTCTTTACCGTTCAAGGCGGATACTGCCGACAAGAACCGAGACGGCCGGGTTTCCATGACGGAATTGCTGGACACACTCGGCGGCAAAGCCAATGTTACAACAGGAGCCGCTGCCGTTTCCACCAAACAATCGGCGGCGTATGATCGTTTGCCGGTTGGAATGCCGCCCTGGTTTTTCGAGCGGGACAAAGATCAGGACGGACAACTTTCGATGCTCGAATTTGCCAACGGACAAACGTGGACGGAAAAAATAGCCGATGAATTTCAATTACTTCTTGATAAAAACAACGACGGAGTTGCAACCGTTTCGGAAATTCTTGAAGCACTGAAACAGGTTGATGAGGAAAAGCGTTTGAAAGAAGAGCAAGCCAAACGTGAAGCCGAACGCCGTAAAGGAGTTATTGGGACCGGGACAAATTCAACAGTTGTACTACAACCGGAAGGGCAACCTTCGCCGCCTCCTTCTCCGCCTTCTCAACCTCCTTCGCCGTCTGCACCGCCTCCGTCTTCGCCGCCGCCAACTCCGCCCGGAATTTCTGTTGGCGGCGCACCTCCGACAGCGCCGCCGACAGTGCCGCCGACCATGCCTCCGTCTCCGCCGCCGGAAACTCCTCCGAGTTGGCAACCGTCAAACGCGGTTCCGGCAACAACACCAAACACCGCTCCGTATTCCTCCGGCACAACAGGTTCTTCCGATTCGGAACGCCGCCAACGAAATTGGCGTTCCGGCTCCTCACGTTCACGCGGACGTTGAACGGTTTTAACCGCATATAAAAGAACTTGCGGTTTGGGATCATCACCATAAACGCCAACCCCAAATCACACATCCCCAATCACCGCCCCCCAAACCATACAAACTTATGAAACGGATTTCAAACGGTCATGGATTTCTGAAACTCATTGTCTGGAGTATTTTGTTTTTGACGGTAACATCAATTGTTTGGCATCGCGAGGTTTTCCGATTATTTGATAACTTCTTTGGAACTTCTGTTTCTCCGGTTATTGAAGAGCGGTTGAAGGAACCTTTGACCGTACCGTTGGAGCCGCCGCAAAAACGTAATGATTTTGTGTTGTCCGATGAAGATGAATACGACAGAGTTGCTGTTCCCTCCGATGCGGCAAAAGCGGATATCCTCCGTAACACGGTTCCTTCCCAACCGGCTGTTACAATGCCTGTTACGATGGCTGTTACAATGCCTGTTACAATGCCGCAAAACCGTTACTCCGATCAATATATTGTTCCTGCCGGAGAACCGGAAATGATCACGCGCGGAGCGGCATTAAACCGGAAAGAAATTCCGTCTCTTGCAATTATTGACGGTTCCGGTTTTGTTCCGCCGTCTGTTCCGGCAGAGCCGGAAACGGTGTTACCGAAGATACGGAACCGTTCAAAACTTGACAACATGGCTCCGATGATTGCTCTTTCGGGCGGCATGTTCCGCATGGGGAATGATACGGCGGCGGAGCGTGATCAAAAACCGTCGCATGTTGTTCGGCTTGAACCGTTCCGAATGGACTGCCATGAAGTTACCAACCGGCAATTCCAACTTTTTGTGCAGGAAACAAAATACCGGACAACTGCGGAACAATGCGGTTGGAGTTATGTTTTTGATTTTGAACGCAAAGTTTGGGTGCGAATGGTTGGGGTTTGTTGGTGGAATCCTTCCGGTAAGAATCCTCACGGCGGTGCGGAAAATGCAGCCGTGAATGCGATGTATGATTTTCCGGTTGTTCATATTACGTGGGAGGATGCGCAAGCGTTTTGTTGTTGGTCGGGCAAACGGTTGCCGAGTGAGGCGGAATGGGAATATGCAGCCAAAGGCGGTTTTGTTGATTCTTTATATCCTTGGGGCAGCCGGCGTCAAATTGACGGGAATTTCGCGGCGAATTATTGGCAAGGCTGGTATCCTGACGAAAATTCTGTTGCGGACGGATTTTTATTACAATCTCCGGTTGGTTCTTTTCCGGCGAACCGGTATGGTTTTTGGGATCTTGGCGGGAATGTTTGGGAATGGTGTGGGGATCGTTACCGTGCCGATTATTATCGCCGCAGTCCGTTGGACAATCCGTTGGGACCTTCGCCGGAAGAAGGCGAGACCGTATCAATTACGTTGTTTCGGGTTCGCAGGGAAAACGGGCGGTATGTGGAAGAAGAATATGAAGACACCAAAGACATTCCGTATCGAGTAGTTCGCGGCGGTTCATTTTTGAGTGCGGAAAACGGCGATGCCGGTTATCGGACGGCGGCACGCGGTTATCTTCCGCAATCGCTTTCTTTTTCGGATGTTGGTTTCCGTTGCGCGGAATAATTCCACACAAATCTGTTCCCTCCGCAAAATCAATAAAGATAATTACCTATTATGTGGAACAAACCTTACTTTCAACCTGATTTTCCGAACAAAACAACCTTAGTAGCCCAAATTTCCTCACAAAATCTACCTTATTACCTTATTAAAATAATGTATCTATTTGGTGATTTGTCCCGAAACTAGGGCTGAAAGCCATCAATATAATAGTGTAGGGCAACATATTAGTTGATAGTTAGTAATGAATAGTTAATAGTAGAGGACGCAAGCGGAATCATTGCCGCAACGGTATTAAAACTGAATCTTAACCCCGCAAGGGGTGTGATGTGCATAACCGTAGGTGGAGCGAAGCGCAACCTACGGATCAGAATCTTACAAGGTAGGCGCCCTTTCGCCGAAAGGTCGCAATGTAGGGGCGAAAGATTTTTCGCCCCTACCACATATGCGAAGGTTAGCGAACACCGACGCAACCATCCGCCAACAAAATTCCCAATCGGCTAACGCCGACGCAATCATGGGTGAAAGCCCCTCGGCGAGCGATTGCCTACCTTGTGAATTGGAGGGCATCTGATCCGGCGGTTGCGTTGTGCTTCAACACCGGTTATGCACATCCCGCCATACGGGTTTAGAACAGAAATAAGGTTTGTTTTGCACAATCGCTCAACAAACCACTGAATAGAT
>JAITQV010000474.1 GCA_031288765.1 Planctomycetaceae bacterium | reverse complement strand
CAGTTGTTTTTGCTTTATATGTTATAAATATTTTCCATGATTATTTAATTCTATATTAAAATATTAAAACAAATACTCCAATTGTGATCAATGTTCCGCCTATAATTGTTTTTATTGTTACTGTTTCTTTTAAAATGATAAATGCCAGTATTATTCCAATAACGACACTGAATTTATCTACGGGTATAACTTTTGATGCTTCTCCAATTTGCAAAGCCTTGTAATAGCAAAGCCACGAAAGACCGGTTGTTATTCCCGATAATATTAAAAAGAGTAAATTTTTATGCCCGACATTTACAATCTCATTATGTTTCACAGTTATAAGAACAATCGCCCACGACATAATTAAAACAATAACAGTTCGTATTGCCGTTGCTAAATTGGAATTTATATTTTCAACACCGATTTTTGCTAAAATTGAAGTCAAAGAAGCAAATAAAGCGGATAATAATGCATAAATAACCCACATGGCATTTCCCATCCTTTGTTTGTATCTATTCAGTCATCTGCCCTGAAAATAAGGCTGCAATCCCTTAAACGGTTTTTATCCTCTTCAGTAAGAGGCATCTTTTCCATTTCCATTGAAAACCCGATGTTTTGTACAATATTTTCCACATCAACAACTATAAATTCCTTCCAAAATGTCCGTAGTTTATATTATATTGTGTTTTTTTTATTTCAAAAAGGTACGGCGGGATTTGTTGTTGCGGCAATTATAACCGTTGCAACTCTTTCCCGCCGTTAGAACCGATTTGTTTTGTTCTTTACGTAATAATTTTATCCTCTACGGGATAATTGCCGCCGCGACCGGACCCCAGGCGCCGTGTTCACCTTTTTGGTTTTCATAACGTGCGCAGAAGTAAACGGTCATACCGGATTCATCGGCGTCGAAGTTGACGTGTTCTTTTTTCCGGCGAGTGAAGCGGTAATGCAACAATTCATCGCCGGAAAGCGGTTCTTTCAACAGATAATGTTTTATTCCGGCGGCTTGTTCGAGGGTTGCTCCGCCTTTCGGCATAATCCCTCGGTAAAGAGCATAACCGTAATCTCCGCGTTTATTTGGCGGTTCCGTACCGGCAAGCGGTGCGAGATGTACCGTCAGCAGATGAGGACCGCCGGAATAGGTTACGGTCAGAGCCGGCTGTCCTGTTGGGGGACCTATTGGGGAGTGGGTTTCATCCGGCAACGGCAAAAGCAATGCCGGAAAGTCCGCCGGAGTGAGGGGCGGCATCAAAAGATAATGTTTTTTGATAAAACGTGCTTCTGTTTCCATGTTCTTAAAGACTACGTTACACTGAACCACGTCTATCGAGGTACGTTCCCCGCTTTTTACTTTATCCAAGATGGTTTCCGCTATTTGGGCGTCGGTTGCCAGTTGGGAGATGTGGTTTTGGGGGATATTCCACATCGATGCTTGCATTACAAAAACAGTGTTCCATGTTTTTACCATGTGAAGCTGTTCGTCCCGTGAATTAGGATACCAGTCGGTTCCCATTTTTAATTTCCTCCATAAATTTGTTGAAATTTTGATAAAATAGGGCGTTTTGTCCTATTTTCCGTATTTTTTCACATTAACAGATTACGGTTGTCAGTAATTTTCCGGCACAACAAGTTCAATCGCCGGAGATTCAAGTTCCAGCGCTAGCGCTGCAAGTTTCAGCGCCGTCAATTCAAGTTCCGGCGCCGGCAATTCATATCCAGCGCCGGCGTTGCAAGTTCCAGCGCCGGCGATTCAAGTCCAATCGCCGGAGATTCACATTCTTTGCCGGCGATTCAAGTTTCAGCGCTAGCGCTGCAAGTTTCAGCGCCGGCAATCCAAGTCCCGGAACAGGCGCTGCAAATTCCGGCGCTAGCGCTGCAAGTTCCAGCGCCGGCGATTCAAGTCCAATCTCTGGGGTTTCAAGTTCAATCTCTGGGGTTTCAAGTTCAATCCCTAGGGTTTTAACTTCAATTGCCGGAGATTGATCTATTAAATACTGTCTTGTGAAATGTGAAATCATATTTTATTGTTCTTTTTCCCTATTTCAATAACCCCCTCAAATAAAATGGTAATTATTCATTGGAATGTTTTTTTGTCCTAAGCCCGCAGGGCGAGATGTGCATAACCGGCGGTAATGCGAAACACAACCGCCGGATCGGAATTCTCAACCCGACAAAAAGTAGGCAATCGTTCGCCGAGAGACTTTTACCCGTATGATTGCGGCGGCTTCTGAATAGAGACAAAGAATCAAGAAAGTCTTGTGTTCGTTATAACCGATATAATCTACAAGATTTTGTCAAAAACGTATTTTTTTAACCGGATTTTTTACGGTTCCAAAGTCAAACAATTCGAATGAAAAGGTATTCTATGAAGTATGACTGCGATTTTGTAAAAATTTAAGGGGAATTTTACCTTTTATTCCTAATTCAGAATCTTTGGAGGTTCAACTCATGCGTTTGACAAGTTTCGGTATCGTTCTCGTTTTGGTAACGAGTTTTTTTGCTGACCAGGGGAACGCTCAAATTCCGGAACGAGTGCTTTTCCAACCGGGAAGTTATGCCTTCGGTCCTTATTATTCGGTTCCTTCGGCGGAAGTTGCCCGACCGGTTGTGTTGTCGGCGGAGGCTGTTCCTGCCGAAGAAGCCCCGAAACCGGAAGACAATGCCGACGAAAACAAAACCGAATGGGAAACAACATTCGGAGTAGAAGAACCGCAACAGGAAAATGAAACCGTTTTAAACGAAACCGGCGTTTCTGTTTCATCAAACCTCACAACCGTTCCTTATCTTGCGTACCACCGTGATCCTTTGACTCACCGGATTCATGTGGTTCCTTATCAGCCCGGTTATGCCGCCGAACCCGAAGCGTTTCCCGAACACCAATCAAAACTAAACCTCTTGCTTTCAACACTTCCAAGCCGCGAACAAAACCGCCCGCAAGTTCAATACGCAAGTTATTATGATCCCGATCCGGTTATCATTACGGATAAACCAAGCCGTTTGCAATTAATTCTCGGTTATCCGAATGCTTCGTGGACAAGCTGTTGCGATAATCGTTGGGGAGTTCGTTTGGCGCAATGTCCGGGTGTTGAACCGGTTGCGTTGGGTCCTTTTGCGGAGACCGGCATCAAAGATCAACCGGTTGTTTCCGGTCATCCGGGACTATTCGGCGGAATCTTTGCCGGACCGCGCCCTTTGGATTACGGTCAGGCAATACCGTTGCCGCCGCATTACGGTTTGAAACAGCCTCCGCTTGCTCATTATCCGATGTATTCGCGGAAAGAGTTGCAACAAATTGTTGAACACCGGGTTTCTTATGCCGGAACCGCTGCTGTTCCGGCTCCGCAACCAATTCCGTATCCGCCGTCCGCAAATCGTGAAGCACCCTTGCCGCCGCCAAAGGAATTGCCGCCCAAAACAATCAAAACCGCACAACCGCTTTCGCCATGCACCGCCGGAAACGCCGATAATCAATCAAGTGAAGGATGCAAAGAATGTAAAAAACTCATCAATTCGCGTCAATCGACCACTTGCAAATCCTGCGCAACAAAAATCGCTCATCGTCCGTTGAAGAGCAAAAAAACCGTTTGCGGAACGGAAAATAAAGAAAAGTAAAAAACGGACAAATATTATTCGATTGCCCGTAATTTTGAACGGAAACAAATATGCCAATCCCGATAACGCAAACCGAACAACATAAAACGGTTTGTATTATCGGGATTGAATTTTTTATTCTTGTTCATACTTCCATATTTAACTTTTTCCATTATCATACATATTTAATTGTCAAAACGTGCCGTTATTTCAATTTGATGTATCGTGAATTGTTTTCATGATTTTGAAGGTCGGCAGTACAAATTTACCGTATTTTATTGGTTACGGTAGAATGGAAATGGGATTATGAGATTTATCAAAGGGATTCGTATCAAAAATTATCGGGTACTTCGTGACGTTTCGCTGGGTTCGATTCACTCTCCGGCAATGTCAAACGATTCAAAAAGAAACAGTACCGGCGAACCATTGACGCCGATCACCGTTGTTATCGGGCGTAACGGTTACGGTAAAAGTACACTTTGCGATGCGTTCGGTTTTATTGTTGATTGTTTGAAAAGCGATGCGGAACAGGCATGTGTCAGCCGCGGCGGTTTCGATAAAATCGCTTCGGAAGGTTCCGACCGAATCATCGAATTTCAAATACGGTACGGTAATTTGCTTTACACGCTTTGTATTACGGCGGATGAATATAATGTTCCGTTTGTGTATGCGGAAACACTTTCGCATATCGGTTCCGAATTTGGAAACCGTAACATAATGAATTTTTATGCCAATAACGGAACCGGCAAAGTTGTGCGTCCCAATTCGGAATCGGTCAGTGATATTCATCTTGCGGATCGGCGGCGTCTGGTGCTTTCAACTCTCGGCAATCTCACACAATTCCCGGATATTGTTTCGTTTCGGGAATTTTTGGACAATTGGTATCTTTGCTATTTTTCACCGGATTCCGCACGCCAAACGCCGTTAGCCGGTCCGCAACGTCATTTATCGCGTCTTGGCGATAATCTGGCGAATGTGATACAATATTGGGAACGCGAACACGAAGGCAGACTGAATGATATGCTTAGCCGTATTCTGGGTAAAGTTCTCGATATTACTCATATTGAAACATATCAAACGGAAGACGGCAGACTTTTGCTTCGTTTTTTTGAACGCGGTTTGCAAAAGCCGTTTTATGCTTCACAAATGTCGGACGGAACTCTCAAACTGGTTGCCTATTTACTGTTACTTGGCGATCCGCAACCGCCGCCGTTAATTTGTTTTGAGGAACCGGAAAACGGCTTGTATCATAAATTACTTGGGGCGTTTGTTGATGAAATCAGACATTGGAGCGACGGTCACACGGGCGCTCAATTTTTCATTACAACACATCAACCTTATCTTGTTGATGCGTTAACACCGAAAGAGGTTTGGATTCTTGACAAGGGTTCTGATGGTTTTGCTTCTATTCGTTGCGCCGGTGATGATCCGGTTGTTCGGAACATGGTTGAAGGCGGAATGCCGCTCGGCGCGCTTTGGTTTAGCGAATATCTCGATAATGAATAAATAATTGGTTTACGTAACGATTCACACAAAATTTATCTAACCGGCAATGCTTTACCGTGAGAATTATAATTCCGCTACACTTTTTTTTCCTGTAATGTTTTTTTGACTTTGTAATTGATAAACCGGCTAATGTCCCGATAACCGTCGTCATTGCTCCAACTATTGAAATTACTGAAAAAATATCGCGGGCTGCAAATGTAAAGATGTTGCTGCGCCCGTGTTAGCGCAACATAAAAAAGCCGCAACTCTTCCTCAATCCCTTCCGTGTCCGTCGCCTTATACGAAGGAATAAAACCATCGCTGGCATGAATTACAAATACGCTGTTCCATTCCAAACCCTTTGCCGAATGAATCGTACTCAACGTCAAATAATCGTTCATTTTATCCGTATTCCTGTTCGGTAATTCCTCTGTTGATGACGGAGGATCAAGTGTTAAATCCGTCAACATCTCCGTCCTGTCCTTGAATTTCAAAGCAATCTCCCGTAATTGCTCCAAATCGTCAAGCCGCTTTTTGTAATCGTAATCGTCGTATTTCTCTTCAAGAATAGGCGTATAAAATTCAAGAGCAGCCGCTATCTGCTTTTCAAGCGGCAACGACCCATTGGTCAATTCTTCAAACAATTTGAGAAATTTTGTCCACATATTTCCGGTTGATTGCGGCGGTTTCCATTTTTTCCATTTGGCAAGACCTTGCGCAAAATCTCCCGCCGCAACAAATCCTTGCGCCAAAACCAACGCCTTTTTCGTACCAATTCCCGACAAAAGCGATAAACTCCGAACCGCCGCCGTTTCATCCCGTTGATTTTCCGCAAAACGTAAAAACGCAATCAAATCTTTAAGATGAGCCGACTCAACAAATTTCAATCCGCCGTGTTTATGAAACGGGATTTTCTTTCGGGCAAGTTCCGTTTCCAACAACAAACTGTGATGCGAAGCCCGAAATAAAACCGCCTGATTTTTGAACGGAATCCCTTTACTTTTAAGACGCAAAATTTCACCAATCACAAAATTAACTTGCGCCTCGTCGTTGTAACATCTCAAAAGAACCGGTTGAACGCTTGGTTTTTGGTCGGATCGTAAATTTTTCGTGTAACGTTCTTTGGCAATATCAATAACTTGATTTGTTGTTTTCAAAATAGTCGGCGTACTCCGGTAATTTTGTTCAAGCGTAATTACCGTTGTATTTGGAAATTGTTTCGGGAAATCGAGGATGTTACGAATTGTTGCGGCGCGGAAGGAATAAATCGATTGCGCGTCATCACCGACAACCGTAAGCCCCTTGTCCTTCGGACAAAGCAGCTTCAAAATATCTGACTGAACAATATTCGTATCTTGATATTCATCAACAAGAACATGATCGAAACGGTTTACAATTTTTTCAGCGCTTTCCTTATTTTCCAGTAGTTTGAGCCAATAAAGAAGCAGATCGTCATAGTCAAGAGTTGCGGCGGCGAGTTTTCGTTTTTCGTATGTTTTAAATAGTTGGGCAAGTTTTTCGGTATGTGATTTCAGCCAAGGAAACCGTTTTGCGACCAGTTCAACAACAGGAACACGCGAATTGACATGAAGACTGTAAATCGTCATACATGTTCCTTTTTTGGGGAATTTAAGAGTTGCCTTATCAAGTTTCATTTCCGCACGAATTGTTCCGATTAAATCTTCGCTATCGCCTCGATCCAGAATAGTAAAATCGTGCGGTAATCCGATTGCTGCGCCGTACATTCTCAAAAGACGTGTTGCAACAGCATGAAACGTGCCGCCCCAAATACCGTGATGATTGCCGGAAGATGTTTTCGTGTTGGCTTGCCGTAACACTTCATCGACACGATGCAACATTTCGGCGGCGGCACGGCGTGTGAATGTTAAAAGAAGGATTCGGGAGGGCGGCATACCTTGTTCAATTAACCGCGCAACACGATGAACAAGAGTTTTTGTTTTTCCGGTTCCGGCGCCGGCGATAATTAAAAGCGGTCCGCCGGAATGAGCGACTGCTTTTTTCTGTTCGCGATTGAGTGAGCCGGATTGTTGCAACGACTGTGATGTTTTGGAAGATTTCGGGGAAGTTTTTTGGGCGGGTTTTACGGTCTTTTCAACAGATTTTTTGACCGTCTTCTTAACTGTTTTCTTAATTGTTTTTTTCATATTAATATGGAACAAAAGTTATAATTTATTAAATGTCTTCTTCAAACGTGAAGTAGCAAGTATCAAAACTATACCACAACAAAAAAATCTTTCAATAAGTCCTTATATTGTCAACGGATTATTCCGAAACAAAGTCTGTTGTCGCTTCACCAAACAAAGAAATTGTACAAGAAGTTCCCTGAATAGAGACATCTTTTGAGCGTAATTGTCTATTTATTAACCACTGAATACACAAAATACACGGAATTTGTAATAGTAATAAATGTTTACGTACAACTTCAAGGTTAGTTTATTTATA
>JAITQV010000409.1 GCA_031288765.1 Planctomycetaceae bacterium | reverse complement strand
CGGGCTTTTCTTGAAAACGGTACGGAGATTCCGGTTAAGCGTGTTGAGGAAGTGTTTCGCGGTGTTGATTTACCGGCGGGCAAACATCGCCTGACAATGATTTACGATCCGCCGCTTTTCAAAATCGGAACAATTCTAAGTTTATCCGGTTTTATTGCAACATTATTTATTTTTATCTTTGCTTATCGTTTTGATTAACGTAATAATATACAAAAGCCCATAGAATTGTCAGTTTTTATTACCGCTAAAATTGGTTTTATGTTGTTTCACGAAATTTTTTCATGTTTCGCAGTTTACAATTATTAAAATTTGTGTATAGTATTGGAGTTTAGTGGTCATGGAGATTTTCTGTAATTCTGTTGTATGGTGTGGTTTGGTGTTATTAAAATTCGGGAAACTACCATTACGCCCATTTTGTGTGAACGGTTACATAATTTGTTTTTATAATTTCGGAGGTTAAAAGTACAATGGATACAAAAATTAAAATCGGTTTATTCGGAATTGGTCTTGAAACTTATTGGTCTCAGTTCGAAGGATTAAGGGAACGTTTGCTCGGTTATCAACAGATTATCGCCGGCAATATTTCACGGCATGATGTGGAGGTGATTGATGCCGGTTTGATTGATAATCCGGTTGCTGCTCAACAGGCGGCGGATTGTCTTAAACGGGAAGATGTTCAACTTGTATTTCTGTACGTTTCAACTTATGCACTTTCCTCAACCGTTTTACCGGTGGTACAAAAAATCAAGGTTCCGGTTATCGTTCTTAATTTGCAACCGACAGCCGCCATTGATTACGCAACCTTCAACGCATCTCAAGACCGTGTCAAAATGACCGGCGAATGGTTGGCTCATTGTCAGGCTTGCAGTGTTCCGGAAATTGCCAATGTTTTACTTCGTTCCGGTATTGATTTTCATCAGGTTACCGGTGTTTTACGCGATGATCCGGTTGCGTGGCAGGAAATCAACGATTGGATTGAAGCGGCGCGGGTTACAGAAATAATGCGCAAAAACCGAGTCGGATTATTGGGACATTATTACGGAGGAATGTTGGACATTTATTCCGATTTGACAAACCATTCCAAACAATTCGGTTGTCATTTCGAATTACTCGAAATGGCTGAGTTACGGTATTTACGTGAAAACGCCGAATCTTCCGCAGTTGATTGCAAAATTGTGCAAATTCGGGAACATTTTGATGTTCAGGCGGATTGTGGTGAAACGGAAATTCGCAGGGCGGCGCAGACGGCAGTTGCTCTTGATCGGTTGGTTGAACATCACCGGCTCGGCTCACTTGCTTATTTTAGTAACGGAACCGGAGATGATACTTATGTTGATTTAACCGGCAGTGTTATTGTCGGTAATTCGTTGCTGACGGCTTCCGGTATTCCTGTTGCGGGAGAATACGAAGTCAAAAACGTACAGGCAATGAAAATTCTTGATTCTTTTGGTGCGGGTGGTTCTTTTACAGAGTTTTACGCGCTTGATTTCAACGACGATGTCATTCTCATGGGGCATGACGGACCCGGTCATACGAAAATTGCGGAAGGCAAAACAAAACTCAAACCGCTCAAAGTTTATCATGGTAAAACCGGACATGGTTTGAGTGTTGAGATGAGAGTCAGATCGGGAGCGGTTACATTGCTTTCGGTGATTGATGCGCCGGATGGAGTGTTACGGCTTTTGGTTGCGGAAGGCGAATCCGTTCCGGGTGCGATTCTAGAAATCGGTAACACAAACAGCCGTTATCGGTTTCCGTTTGGTGTACGGAAATTTATTGACGCATGGTGTTCGTATGGTCCTGCTCATCATTGTGCTGTTGGTATTGGGCATATTGCGGAAAAACTCAAAAAATTTGCCGATTTACTCGGTATGGAGGCAATCTGTATCAATTAATTTGTTACGTTCACAATTCAACTGTTACGGTCGTAGGTTTAGATAACCTTTCGGCAAAAGATTGTTTAGAACAGTTTTTATTATTTTTGATCAAAACTGTACTTTTCAAAAATTTTTGGAAAGTACAGATATCAATAGAAAACAATAATAAAACACAAAAATTATTTCTGGGGGGGAATTATTTTTTTGGACGTGGGGATTTTGCGATTGACAGGTTTTAGTTTATTGGTATAATTTCACCCATGCTTAATTTTCCATTTTTTAATGTCAATATTTTAGGAGACTAAATTATATTTTAAAAAATAAGTAACCCGAATTTTTGTTCGGGTGAAAAAAATAATCGAGTACGTCAACAATTCCAAAGTCGCTTAGGCGAACTGTAATTTTTTGCAAGATCAACGGATTTTCCGTGCAGAAAGTTATTGTATAACTGAAAAGTTGCGTGGCTCCCGCAGAGGGAGCGTCGCGTTCAGTTATACGGGTATAATTCAGCATTAGATTTTAAAACATGTAATGTACCACTTTGATCGGTGGGAATAAGCCTGTCTTTGGTAGCGTGTCGCTCCTGACAAAGAGTGACATTTCTGTTGCCGTTTCTCGGCTTAGTGTTTGTTTCCCAATTTCAGCAACAACAGATTATGCGTTATGTAATCTGTTAAAATATCAAAATCCTTTTTTAAGGAGAATATGACATGTTCCAAATTTTATTTAACGTTTTGCC
>JAITQV010000386.1 GCA_031288765.1 Planctomycetaceae bacterium | reverse complement strand
GGTACGGAACCGCACCGGAAATTGGTTGCGTTAACCGCGTTCATTCATGGAATTCCGCTTGTGTATCACGAACAGGAAATCGGAAATTTCGAATCGTTTCGGCAAATTTTTGAGATACGAAAGGTGTTACCGGAATTGAACGGCGGCGATGCGGATTATCTTGCTGTTGATGCTCCGCCGGGTGTTTTTGCAGTGTTACGAACCAAAGGAGACGACGCAAGTATTATCGTCATTAATTTTAACGATACGAAAATACTTGACTCCGCATTACGGTTGTCATGGGACAAATTGCCGGAAAAATTGCGTACTAAAAATCAACTCGAATATTTCAGCGTTTACAATTGCGAAGCACAAATCAAAACGATTGAAAAAAAGAACGATGAACTTCAAATCCCGTACAAAATAAACTTTTCAATTGAACCGCAGATACAAATTTTCGTTCTTCGTCAGCAAGCGGAGCCAATGAAAAAAATCGTTGGTAAAACGTTTGATGAGATGGAAAAACTTGATCCGAAACCATTTTTTTACGGTCAATCTCCGTATCCGACCGCTTCGTCAGTCATTGAAAAAACGGAAAACGGGCAACTCAAAATGACGATATTTCATTGTGTTGCTTATATTGATTCTGAAACAGGTTTGTTGACCCGATTTGAAAAGAGCGGAAAACCATGGTTTGGTTCCGCCGACTTGCTCCTTCCCGCCGGAATGAAGGAAAAAGCGGAAAAGGCAAATATTGTACATGAAAAAAATACTCTGATTGTTCAACGCAAATTCGGTGCGGCAACTCTTGAAATGCACTATTGGTGGAAAGATGATTCTATTTTATTTGACAGCCGTTGGACTGGTGATGTTCCAAAAAATGCCGCAATGTTGATTCCGATTATTAACGCAACACATTGGACTATTGTTTCGTCGGAAGGACAAATGGGTGGGCTTTATCAACCGCGTCATTTAACAACAGATGGAATTTTTGGTTCGATTTATTGGCGTCCGCAGGGAAACAATGTTGTTTTCGATTCACTTTTGATGCCAATTGAATTGCCTTTGTATGGAACATTTCTTCATGGTGCTACATTCTTTTCCGATAATCACATTCCAATCCTGTTAGGTTTTCCCAAAACAACACCGGCACGATTTCGTTTACTTGATCGAAACGGCGACAAAGAGGAATTGTCAATGCTTTTTTCATGGACAGACGAAAATGTTCCGCAATTGGGAACGAAGCCGGAATTATCACTCAACTTGGGAATGCACAGTCAACCGATGAAACGAGAACTTCCGAAACTTCGTCCGGCAATCGGTGGTTGGGCTTATGAGAACAATTATTACAAATTGCGATTAACACGAAGCGGAACAATTATGTCGCTTGAAACAAAAAACGGACAACAAATTATTCGGCAAGGTGATATTTACACGGATTACGGTTACGGGAAAGAAAAGATGCGTTACGCCGCCGGAAACGATGTTGAAGCGGGTTGCCGGATTGTTCGGGATCAGGACGGAAAAACGTTGCGATTACGGTTTGAAGGACAACTGCGCGGTTTTGGTCGTTTTGATCTGTTGAAACCGCCGGTCGAATATTTTACGGAATACGCATTTAACGATAGCACGGCGTTTGCAATGTCCTGCGGTGTTAAAACACACCGGATGCCGACAAATTCCAAAGCGTTTTTGTCAATGTTCCTGCCAATGCCTAATGTCGAACAGTTTGCATATTTTAATAAAAACGGTGACGAAAAACCAATTGCCGAAGGTTCAAATGTCAATATCAAAGGACGAAGTTTTCAAACCAGAAATTTACAGAACGGTCAATTACCGGAACGTGTTGTTTTGAAAGACGCCGGAAAAACCTTATTGGAATTAACCGGTTTACGCGGTGAAGCGTCCAATTTATTTCTTGACAACAAAAACTTTTTCATAACATTTGATGACGGCGATATTGTTTCCGTACCGAATTGTTGGCGAATGTTTGAGGCAACAGTTGCGGTTGCCAATAATGCAACTATTAATGATTCACCGTCAATTATCCGATCATCAAAAATTGATACAATTATCGATGCAAACCCGAACACTTTGATTGTTGACGGCGGTTTCGAAAAATTTAACGGCAATAATGATTTGATTTCACTTCTTACCGGCAATGTTGTTATTAAGGGCAAACGTGAAAATTCCGCATGGCAAACGCCCAATTACGGAACAGTAAACGATAACATCGTTCACAGTGGTACGGCTGCGGCTCAGGTTGTTGGTGAATCGGGACAATACCGGTTGTTTTCGCAAGATATTTCTGTACAAAACCTTCCGGTCGGCACAACACTAAAACTTTCCGCGTGGGTGAAAGGCGACAATTTAGTTAAGGGAACGGAAACATGGCAAGTCGGTTGTGTTCGTTTTGCGGCGGTTGTTGACGGTAAAATGCAATATATTTCTTCGCCGAATTTGCTTGGAACATTCGATTGGCGTCAGGAAACAGTTGAGTTTACCGTACCGGAAAAGTTACAAAAACTGACGGTTCAGATCGGTTCCAACGGCGCAAGCGGAACCATTTGGGCTGACGATGCAGATGTTTCCGTGAAATAATTACCGTTATAATTCAAGGCAGGCAACATTTTACGGTGAAAAAGTTGCCTGCCCTTTATCGTTTGATAAGAATAATTGTATAAGACCAAATTCAAGACAAGATTGAGTATTGTATCACAGAAATAAGTTACAGTTATAATATATTCTATCAAAGAGATTATTTTTGATTCAATTCCGGTTTTTCATTCTTAATTTTTTGTAGCGTAACAGTACCGGCAAACCGGAAACTCCAAAAGCAAAAATCAAAATTGTTGCCGGTTCCGGAGTTGCCGCCGGAGCGACTGTTGAAATCAATGTTTGGCTGACATCATTTCCGCCTTCGGCTAAGTAAACAGTCAAAGGGAGATTTGTATATTCGTAACCTAATTCCAGCCATGAATCATTGACAATTGCGTCGAACCATGAATCAAGAAGCGTTAATGATTCTTCTAATATTGTTCCTGAATCATCCCAATAGTTTTGATTTTCACCTTGGGGACCTTGCTTAACAACCAACACCCTATCAACATACATATCACCGCTTCGCAATGACAGAAAATCATCGGTGGATTCGTGAATAATTTCCCAAACGGCTAACTGAAACAATTGCGAAGCCAGATTGCCTAACATTTCACCATTGGGGCTATAAGCAGATAGATAAACATGAGAGAACAAAGAATTGAGTTGTTGTTTTTGCATTTGCGTATAGAGCGTGGAAGATTCTAAGGACATGGCACCATAATTTTGCCCGATGTTGGGATCGGAAAAATCATCGGAGACACGCGTGTAGAGATCGCCGCAAAAAACACGGAACGCCTGATCGGTTGTGTCATTGATGACATTTATACCGTCTGCAAAATGCGCACCATTCGATTCATTTGCAGGAGTGCGAAAGGCATAGGTCGGTAAAGGAGTATCTGCCGGATCCTGATACAAGATGTCTGCCCGCACAATGTTCAGTGTGAAAGTAAGTATAACGAACAAAATTGCCGTTAAAGTATTCTGTGTGGTTTTCATGGGAGTTTACTTTGTTAAGTTTTTGAAGTTTACCGGAAAACATTGAAAATTTCAATGTTGTCATTCGTGAATATTTGAAGCAATGCCCGTGCCAAATTTACAAGAGAAATCTCAAAAACAAAAAATTTCCCGAAAAAACATCCGAACAACTCTATCTTTTTAACGGATCGTAACAAGAAAAGACTTGTTTTTTCGGGGAAAACAAAATTTTGTCCTTTCTATTTTTTTCACTGTCTTAGTTGCGAAAAAAGCCTCGATTTATAGTTAAACGGTTGTTTGATTTCAAAACTCCAAATCTATTGTTGAAACTATTCCATAAAAATGTCTTATTTTGCAACAAATGTAGTATTTTAGAACTGTTATTGAGGTGAAGTTATTGAGGTGAAAAAAACATCATTATTTTTATAATATTCGGCAAATTTTTTAATCACGTAAGAATTTCGGCGAAACCTCATTTCCGCCTAATTTTTCTTACGAAACAACTTTTGTGGTTAATAACTATTAACTATATCAACTATGATTCCTGTTTTTCCGCAACAACAAAGAGATTGCCGCCCGGCAACAAAAATGTCAGCAAACCCGAAAACGGAGTCAACATATTCAAGATTTTGAGTTGTACCTTCCCGATTTTGGAACGGCGGAACAAAACCCCGTTCACCAACCATGAAAAATACGCCGCCACATGAACACTTTGACATTTTACCACCCGAAAACCGGCTTCCCGACAAAGTTGTCTTAAACACCGTTTCGTATAACGCCGCTTGTAACCAAGCGTTTTGTCAAGTTCGCAAAACAACAACGGATGTTGCGGAACCACCAAAACGGCGTTACCGCCCGGACGAAGCATTTTGTAAATCTGTTTTAGTGTTGCCGTATCGTTTTCGGTTTTCTGAAGACCGTGAACATACAACACCGAATCAAATTCATTGTTGGGCAAAGTTTCCTCCGAATTCGAATTGGGATCAAGACGCAACACCCTAACAACCGCATTGCCGTCAAACTGATTTTCGAGAAACCGGACGCATTCTTCGCGGTGATCCGAAACAACAAGCCTTTCACGTTGCGGCAGAAGGCAGGAAATCAGACCGGCATGACTTTCCAGTTCGAGAATGTTGTTGCCCAAATAAGGCAGCGAACAGCGGACGATATGATGATGATAACGCCGGAGACTGTCCGGTGAGTTGCGAACCTGAAGCGTGTCCGATTCCTTCGCATAATCGTCAAGAAACCAATATTTCAGAATTGTCCAAACGGCACTGATACCGTCTTTCCAACCAATTTTTTTACCCTCGCTGTAATTCCGCCCGTGATAACTAATCGGAACCTCGTAAACACTAAGCCGGCGTTTGGCGATTTTAACCGTAATCTCCGGCTCAATCCCAAAACGGTTCGAGCGAAGCGGAATTGATTTGAGAACTTGTCCCCGAAACGCTTTGTAACACGTTTCCATATCGGTCAGGTCAAGACCCGTTACCAAGTTCGAAAAGAATGTCAATAAACAGTTGCCGATTTTGTGGTGGTAAAACAACACTTTCCGCATTTCACGGCTGGCAAACCGCGAACCGTAAACAACATCCGCATAACCTTCCAGCAAAGGTTTAAGAACAATGTGATATTCATTGGGGTCGTATTCCAAGTCGGCGTCCTGAATAATCGCAAAATCTCCGGTCATTTCCTCAATTGCCCGCCGAATTGCCGCGCCTTTTCCTTGATTCGCCGGTTGGTCGAACACCCGAATCACCGGATAACGCCCACAAAGTTTCCGAATAACTTCCGGTGTTCGGTCTGTTGATGCGTCATTGACGATAATAATTTCCTTTTCCAAACCTTCGGGGAGCCAGGCGGCGACAACACGTTCCACAAGACGTTCCAAATAAGCCTGTTCGTTGTAAACCGGAATAAGAATCGAAAGTATCGGCATTAAACTGCTTTCCTAAAAGTTGAACACTTTTCAAAACGGGTAAAAATTTTTGAATTTATTTATTCGGGTTTATATGGGGTTTACATGGAATCATCGGGGGCATTCCGGCAAACACGGAACCCAATAACTCCCGACGTAGTTTCAGGACCGCTGCTATTCCGGTATGCACAACGTGTTGACTCGGCGCCGAATTGCCACGCCCCGCCGCGCAACACTTTTCCCGTACCTTCCGCCGGTCCGGTCGGATTTTCTTCTTCTTCGGCACATTGTTGGTAATAAAATTCTCCGTACCAGTCATGACACCATTCCATAACATTGCCGTGCATATCAAAAAGTCCCCACGAATTAGGTTTTTTTTCGCCGACCGGATGCGTTTCCATTGAGGAATTGTCGTAATACCATGCGTATTCGCCCACATCCATCACCTGATCTCCGTAACACCACGGCGTAATACTTCCCGCCCGACACGTATATTCCCACTCCGCTTCCGTCAAAAGCCGGTAACCGTTGCCGCCAAGTTCCAACACATCCGCCTTTTCAATTGTTCCCGTAGCCCGCCTTTTAACCGCCTTGATCTCATAAAAGGGCGGCAGTTTTTCCAATTCACTCATCTTGTTGCAATACTCTACGGCGGAATACCATGTTACACTGTCCACCGGACAAAATTCATTATCCGTCGTAATACTCGGATTAAATTCCATCAGTTGTATAAATTCGCCCTGAGTTACCGGATAAACCCCGACGAAAAGGTTGCGTGTAATCAGAACCCGATGTTGCGGATGTTCATTATTTCGCAGATATTCATCGGAATCATGCGAACCCATGTAAAACCTGCCATTCGGAATCCGCCGCAATTTCGTTCCTTTCGGCGAAGTAATAGTTGTCAGTTTTTCAATTTTTTGTTGTAAACTTTTGGCTTCGGGGTCATTTGCTTTGAGTTCCAAATATCGCTGAACGCACGACAACAGTTGGCTGTACCGTTTTGTTGAGATAGCGTTTCTGATTTCCCGAATCAAAGAATCCACTTCGGTTAAAATTTCTCCTGCTTCGACGTATTGTTTGCGAAGCGGTTCGTCCAAGAGCGGTCTTGGGACATGTTCGAGGATTTGTTGTACTTTATCGTATTTTTGTTCCGTCATCGCGGCGTTTACCTGCATCCGAATATTATCCACATACATTTTAATATCGCGGCGTTCCTTCTGAATCAGCGCCGTCATACTTTTCGCCCATTCTTTGAAGGCATTGAAATCGGGATGATTTACGGTTGACATATATTTCAGGAGCGGCAATGTCCGGTCATGTCCGTAAGTTTCGCGAAGTTTGAGGATTTGTTGTTTTTGGGAATTGAGTGTTGCCAACATTTTTTGTTTTAGGGCGGCGAGGTCTGAACCGCAGCCGCGGCATATTCGCATCCAAAAGGGATTGGTTGATTGGCAGTTGAGGCAAGGTTCTTTATAAGGGCGTCCGCATTGGGGGCAAAGCCGGTCGGTTATGGAGCGAACCGGCGTATGGCATTGCGGGCAATCCGTATTGGGCGGCACGATGGCTGAGGAAAATCCGGGCATCGAACATGATGTAAGCGATTCGGGCGGTTCCGGCGGACTCTCCGAATTTTGCACCGGCGGAGAAGATTTCGGCAACACCTGCACCGAAGACAACATCGCCGATTGTTCATTGCCGAAAGCACTGGGGCGGGTAAGACGGACAATTTGTTCCAGTTCCGTGAGAAATTCGGGGAGAGTGATTGTTCGTTCATCGGGATTATTTTTCAAAGCGGCGGCGATCAAATTTCGGAAATATTCGGGAATTTGGTTTATTTGCAGTTCCGCAGGTTTTTTTCCGGTCAATACAAATCCCAGCAAAGCGGCAAGACCCCACAAATCGGTTTTAGCGTCGAGTGTTTTTTGGGGGGTTGATGATTCATATTGTTCCGGTGCGAGGAAATCGGCGGAAGCGAACACGGAGGGGTTGTAGGGATTTGGGGAGAGAGCGGGGTCAAGAAAGCCGCCGGCATCCGGGTCAACCATAATAATAGTATCCATTCCTGTAGAAAAGACGTTGGTTGGTTTGAGGCGGCGGTGAAATTTTCCGTTTTGGTGTAATTGAATGAGTTGGGCGGTTAAGGCGGAGAAACGTCGGGCGATATCGTGTTCGCGCGGGGATTTTCCCGCCGTAACCCAATCCGAAAAACTTTTTTCATTGACAAATTCACGGACATACCAGACACCTTCGGGATTTTGTCCGATGAGGAGGGTTGTGGGGAGGGCAATTCCGTTGGCGTGCGAATATTCGTAAGCCGTCAAATCGTTTTTGAACAGTTCGAAGGCGGTTTGATTTCCGCAAAACGGGGGTTTGATATGTTTGAGGACAAACTTTTTCTTTTTTGTTCGGTCGAAGACAGCCCAAGTTTCGCAAGCGGCGGTTTCGCCGAGTTTTTGTTTTTTAACGAGGTCGGGCGGAATTTCGGCGAGAATGGGGACGGGCGATATTTCCTGATTGGGTTTATCTTGGGGATTCATGGGATTTACGAGGATTGTGGGGAAGAGCGGCGGAATTACGGACAACAATTCCCGCAAAACGGTTGCGGGAACGGTTATGGAATTTTAATATACTTTCAAAGTGTATTATACACTCAAAAAGGTATAGGCGTTAAGTCCCCGTATTAAAGAATTTTGGATAGAAATTCCAAAAATCGTACTTTTCGGAAATTTCGCCATAAAGAGAGGGATTTTGGTTTTATTTTTGGGGTTTGGGTTTGTGGTGTGCGGGTTGTGGGGCGTAATTTTGGGGGAGGAGTTTTTGGTATTGGGGAATTATTGGCGGTTTTCCCTAAATGTCCCTCCCGTCCCTTTTGATTTCCTAATCAAAAAAACAAACAATCTAAAAATTGGGCAATCACAAGGTAGGCAATCGTTCGCCGAACGATTGCGTCGGCGTCAGCCGACCGGGAAATTTGTCGGCGGACGGAAACCAAAACAAAAACATTGTCAATTACCGTCGTTAAATTGGTTCCCAATCGGCTAACGCCGATGCGATATCTCGGCGAAACATCGCCTACCTTTTGATTTCCTACCCAAAAACAAAAACAACCGAAAAATTGGGCTATCACAAGGTAGGCAACCTTATAGTTAATAGTTTATAGTGGATAGTTAATAGTTCGCAAGCGAAATTATTGTGTTGCGATAGGAAATCCGTACGTGATACTATTAACTAGTTCCTGTTGAAAAAGAGGAGAAAAACGGAAGATTTATTTTTTATTACGTTAATAATTATGATTGTCGAGGTCAGGTACTTGTAATTTTTGTCAAAAAAACGGTTTTTAAGAGTTTTTTGGTACGCTGAAGCCGTACCTTTATCGCAGTGTAGTGATTTTTGGAGCGAATTTTCGTTGTTTCGGTTATTTTGTTTTGATCTTCTTAGGTTCTGCCGCCATGAGAACAAGATTGTGACAGAATATCGCACTGCCTACCCCCCGGCAAAATCCCTTAAATCCCCGAAAACAACACCGCGAAAGACGATAAACGCGTTTTAAGC
>JAITQV010000352.1 GCA_031288765.1 Planctomycetaceae bacterium | reverse complement strand
TGCCACTGATGCCGTGCCGCAAAACTTTACCGGCTTGAAAATCGAATTCCGAAAATATGAATTTCAAGTTGAAATGCAGGACGGTAACATCGTTATGGGAACCGGTCAATGGCTGGGCGAAAACGTGAACGACCATCCCGATTTTGCGTGGTTTCCTTTAGTTGTCCGTTCATCAAATCCAGAAATTGATTACGGTAAAATCTGCAAGATATTTGGTCGTCAGCCGGTTTCTGCTCCGCCGGAAGTCAATGTTGCGGTCAATCCGGTTGCGGAAAATCCAGACACATTGCCGGTTAATATAACTCAACCGATTAATCCGCAACCTGTTAATAGTCAACCGACAGAGCAGCCGTTGAATTCGGAAAATACGCTGACGTTTTTGCAACTGTTTGCTCTTCTCAATGGTCAACATTCGGACTTTTTGTTCGATATGTCTGCGGAAAAAATGAACGGGCAATATCGTGAAGGAGACCTGCTGAAGTTAAACGGTATTTCCCGTGACAGCGGTTATTTATACCTGTTCGGTATCAATCCGCAGGGCGAAGTAGCGATGTTGTATCCGCAGCCCGGCGATAACAATAAAGTTGAAGCAAATAAACAGTTCGTTGTTCCATCTGAAAAAGCAGGTTATCAAATCCGTCTGAACGCCCCTTACGGAAGATATGTCGTCAAGGCAATCGTTTCCGAAAAGCCGCTGTCTTTCTCCGGCAGTATCATTGCCGGTCAATACACTTCCGAAGACGATACCAAAAAACCGGTTATCGACTGGAATGAATTATTGCAGCGGATTTTACCGGAAGACCGGCAGGCAATTCAGCAGCAAATGCAACAACAGACGCAGCAGCAGATGAAAGGCGGGCAACTGCCGATTTCTCCGTCGCTGAAAAATATTCTTGGGCGGTTTGCCCAAGATGAAGTTATCCTTCAAGCTGACCCTCTCAAGAACGGTAAACCGGTCCCACAGCAGAATCAACAGCAATACTTTGAACGGTAACAAATGGGGCTTTTGTAAGAACGCGGGTGACAAAATGATGTTCCGCCGTTTGATGCAAGCGAGACGCCTGCGATCCTAAAACGACCCATTGATGATCGTGTAAAGTAAAACACAACAACAATAACCCTTTTCATTCACCATTTAACAGGAGAACAAATATGTCCAAGTTTATTTCCTTTACATCCGCAGTTCTTTTCTGTCTTGCCGCATTCGTGCAGGCAGAATCACTTCAGGAAGTTGCTAAAGGTGTGTCCGGCGAAAGCAGTCGCGGCATTACGATTGAGAAAATTCAAAATGACAACGCCCGTTTCAGCGTTGGCATTACCCTCAATCACGAGAACAACATCTATACCGAAGACGAGTTGTTAACGGCATCGGTAAAATCCAGTGAAGACGGATATCTGTATCTGCTTCACATCGGAGCGGACAACACGAAAACGATGTTGATTCCGAATAAGTTTCAGGCAGACAACGAAATCAAGAGTGGAACAGCGGTCGGATTTCCGTCTTCGGATTCTGATTTCCGGTTCAGAGTAACACCGCCTTTCGGAACTGAGAAAATTATTGCCTTCGTAACAAAGAAACCGTTGAAATCCGTCAACGTCAAGAATTTTACGGAGAGTTCTGTTACCGCAATAGAAAGCGACTCTATCGAAGAGTTAGAGTCGGAATTGAAAGCCGCAGCAAAAAATGTTGCCGTTGAAGGAACGGGCAGCACCGGAAACAATTTTGCAAGAGCATTCGTTGCCTACACGTCCCGCTCAAAAAATTCCGTAGCACCGGCGCAGCAGGAACAGCGTTATGCAGCTTGTTTTGGCGTTTCACAATACAAATGCGGCGAGGTTTTGGCGGGATGCGACAAAGATGCTTATGCTGTTGCGAAATTACTGAATGAAAAATGTGGTGTGCCGAAAAACAATATTGCGGTGTTCACCGATAAGATGGTTACGGTGCAATCAGTCAAAAACTTGTTTTGCGAGGTTTTACCAAAGATTCTGAAACCAAATGATGTTCTTTTCATTTATTGGTCGGGACACGGCGGACAACTTGCGTCACAAAAAACCGGCAGGGACTTTGACCAGTATCTTATTCCTTACGAATATGATGTTGCCGACAAGGAAAACACTCTCATCTTTGAAGACCCGCTTGGTATTTGGCTACAAAATTTAAGTGGACGCAAGATTTTGTTTATCCTTGATGCCTGCCATAGCGGCGGTATCCTGACAAACGCAAGAAATGTAAAAGATGCCAAGGAATTTGGAGGTGAAAAGTCATTTGCGGAATTAACCGGCGGTAATCCTTTGCAAGGCAGTGTTGAAAAAGGGAAACAGGATTGGAAGCCTTTGACGTTTGCATTCAAACCTTTTGCCCGTTCCAAGTCGGTTGGTCAGAAAAATCTGGCGGCGATTGCTTCTTCAACGGATTCACAACTTTCCTTTGTCCGCGATGATGGGGAATTGAGTGTAATGACGTATTTCCTCATAGAGGCGGTCAAAGACGGTTCGGTGGCGATGACGCACAAAGATATTGCGTCTGCTATCAAAAGCAAGGTCAATAATTATGTCCGCACGCATCACAACGGCACTAATCAAGAGGTTGTGGAGCAGGATGACTTGAATCCCGCTTTGAAGTTGAAACCGTAGAAATCATTTAGTTCTGTGTTTAAAAAATACGGGTATCAATTACAGAGTTGCCGGACATTGTCGGCAGTTTAAGCGGGGGCGTGTATTCCCCCGCAAGTTCTGCTTAACAATTGCAGGCATTACGTGGCATTATACTTCTGCGGTTAAAAACTGCATTTTGTAGGGACGTACTGTCGTGTGTCCCTACATGAGATAAGGTTTCAAGAGGTAGGCGACGGTCGCGTCAGCAAAAGCCGACTTGACCCTGCGGACGGAATTTCCGAATCGGAACGTGTTAAAAAATCAAACGAATTATTTTCGGGACATTCCGAAAACGATGTGATTTATTACACGGTTTTGCGCGGTGTAACATTTATATCAGATAGCCAACCGTACCAAACCGGAAGCAGTGTTCCGATTCTTGTGTTCGGTGAGATGTTCCTTGAAAACAGTATTTACAAAATACCGCACAGTATTCACGTGAATCATGCTCTGGTCGATGGGCAACATGTTTCACAGTATATTCAATTGTTTCAACAATTTTTGAACGATTGAATTAACATCCCATCCCCCCTATGGATAGATTAATTTCTCACGGAAGTGCTCTCGGATTTTACATTACAATTTTAACAATTACACCTTATAAGGAGAGTACCATGTCAACACATCAGTACAAACATTTTTCCGACATTTCGTTGCTTCGCCGTTTCAATTTTGATCTGTTGTATCAATTTCTGTTACCGTTCAAAGATTATTTATGTTCTCAACATCATTTTCGTTGGACGG
>JAITQV010000315.1 GCA_031288765.1 Planctomycetaceae bacterium | reverse complement strand
GCTAGGGGTGTGATGTGCATAACCGTAGGTGGAGCGAAGCGCAACCTACGGATCGGATGCCCCCCTCCTCCCCAAAATCCCGCAGGGATGAGATTATCAATCAACACAATCATAATCTCGCCCTTGCGGGATTAAGATTCAATGTTAATACTGAAAACAAACGACTGAATAGATACGAAAGATTTACTTAATTTTTGATTTTTCTTTTCGCAGTTGTTCTTCAACAATATCGGCGGCATACGGTAACGCCTCAACAATTGTATGATGAATATGTTCCGGCGGAATTCGCTCCAATAATCCGTATCTTCGCATAACATTCAACGGTTGCGAACGAACCCCGGTAAATAATACGGTTGTTTTATCTTTTTCGGCACGCCGGAGCAGTTCTTCCAACGCATTGATGCCGGTTGCATCCATCACGGGAACATTGCGCATCCGAAGAATAATCACCCGACACGCTTCGCCCGCTGTTGCCGACTGAAATTTTCCGGCAGCACCGAAAAAAAACGGACCGTTAATCTCATACACATGAACCCCCTCCGGTACATCAAATAAACGTAATGCCATTGGGTCTTCATGAGGATCGTCATCGCTAAGTGTGTAAAGATGTTGGTCGATCAATCCTGTTCCGAAATGATGTTCCATTCGCCGCATAAACAAAAACGACGCCAAAATTAAACCCACCGGAATCGCAATCGCCAAATCAAGGAACACCGTCAGAAAAAATGTAATCAACATCACCGCCGTATCACTTTTCGGAGCACGCAGAATCATTTTGGAAAAAAGCCGGTATTCGCTCATATTGAGTGAAACGGTTATCAAAATTCCGCCCAACGCCGCCAACGGAATCATTGCGGCGTATTTTCCGAAACACAACACAATAGTCAGCAGCGTAACCGCATGAATCACTCCGGCAACCGGAGTTCTGCCGCCGTTGCGAATATTTGTTGCGGTTCTTGCGATGGCTCCGGTTGCCGGAATACCGCCGTAAAACGGCGTAACAACATTCGCAATTCCCTGAGCGACAAGTTCCGTGTTGGAACGGTGTTTCCAACCGGTCATCCCGTCCGCAACCACCGCCGAAAGAAGCGATTCAATCGCCCCAAGCATCGCAATCGCAACCGCCGCACTGAAAATGTTCGACATATTCGGCATTATCGACCGCCAATCTATTACCGGAACAGTAAACGCCGGTAAACCAAGTTCCAATGGAGTGGGAGGTTTTCCGATGGTTTGACCGATTGTGTCCACAGGAAGTTGAAAACAGTAAACCAATAATGTACATAGTATAACGGCAATCAACGAACCGGGAACACGATTGGTAAAACGCGGCGTCAATAGAATCACAACAACCGAAAATAACGACAAACCACATGCCCAATAATTGGTCGTGTGATAATGTTTACAGAAAAAAAAGATTTTCTCGATAAATTCCGCCGGAATTTTTTCATCGCCGAGTGAAAATCCGAGAAGTTGCGGAATTTGGGAAGCGGCAATAATGACGGCAATTCCTGAGGTGAAGCCGAGTGTAACAGGATAAGGAATGTATTTGATAAGTGTTCCCAGCCCGCAAAATCCCATGACAATCAGAATAACGCCGGCAAGAATCGTCGCCAACATCAACCCTTGAATTCCTTGCGATTGAACAACTCCATAGACAATCACAATAAACGCACCGGTCGGACCGCCGATTTGAACACGGGAACCGCTGAAAACCGAAACTATAAAACCGGCAACAATCGCCGTGTAAAGTCCTTGCTCCGCCGTTACCCCCGAAGCCATGCCAAAAGCAATCGCCAGCGGCAAGGCAACAATCCCGACAATAATACCGGCAATCAAATCGCCTAAAAATAGTCGAGGCGTGTAACCTTCTTTGAAAACGGAAAAAAGTTGCGGCTGAAAATTTTGAAAAAGTGAACGGAACAGCATGAGATGGAACAGTATGAGATGGAACAGTAGAAGCACGCCGCTGACTACGGCAAAATTGGTCGGAAACCGGAACTATCGGATACGATAGACGATTCTCAAATATTTTTTCTGTTATGAGGTCAAATTTTTTGATTTCATTTATATTTTATTTCTTTTACTCGAACCGAAAAGGGACATTGAGTTTACGTCTATCGCAAAAACCTGAGATATTCTAATTTGTTTTCGTAAAACACCAAGGGGAGCCGTTTTTTTTTAATTTCCCCCCTCGACAAACCGAAAAAACAAGATAGAATTTTCAGCAATGATTAGGGAAGGTAAATTTTCTTTATCATTTTTTATCGCGGGGTAGAGCAGTCCGGTAGCTCGTGAGGCTCATAACCTCAAGGCCGCAGGTTCGAATCCTGCCCCCGCAATTTGATGATCCGCCGGATTTTGGAATCCGTTTGTTCTGAGGGGTTATAAACTTTGGGGCTCAAAATTCTATTTTTGCGGGAATGGCGGAATTGGCAGACGCGCCAGGTTGAGGGCCTGGTTGGGGCAACTCAGTGGAGGTTCAAATCCTCTTTCCCGCACTTCTGAATAAAATCCAAATAAAAAATGTAAGTTTCCGATAATATTTCAACAAAAAATCTTTTCGCTAACTTACAAATAGAGTATCTACTCAGTCCTATTTTCACCGAATAAATACGTTTATGGACTTTGTAAAGGATATTGCAAATATCTTTTTTCCTAATATACTGAATGTATTGAAAGGACAACATACCGCCAACGCTTGGGGGATATCCGCCGACGTTTGGGGGAACTCCGCCAATGCTTGGAGGAATTCCGCCGGCGTTTGGGGGAACTCCGCCAACGTTTGGGGGAACTCCGCCGGCGTTTGGAGGAACTCCCCCAACGTTTGGGGGAACTCCGCCAATGCTTGGGGGAATTCCGCCGGCGCTTGGGGGAACTCCGCCAAAACATGGCAAAATTCCAAAAAACTTTGAAAAATTCACGGTAATAGCGGCTTTAACGGCTAAAGTTGCCGCCGAACTCCCTTTAATCTAAACGTTAAATTTTGAGAAAATTTTTATGGAACACGACTATATTCCCAAAAGGGACAGCACGTTTCTTGAATGGTCAAAACAACTCATTG
>JAITQV010000256.1 GCA_031288765.1 Planctomycetaceae bacterium | reverse complement strand
GGAAAACGCCGTGATATTTCACAGAGCCGTTAAATATCACGGGGAAAGCATAAGGAGTTTCTCTTTTTGGCTTAACCGGTTATAATATTTTTATATGAAAAAAATCACAGAACCGTTAACCCCCTCGAAAAATATAAACCATGAAAAACAAGGAAGTTATGTAAAACAGGAAATAAAAGAACCTGATGTGGGCAATGTTTTTACGGGATTTTCTAATGTTTTTGCAATATTTTCCGGCGTTTTTTCGGTATTTTTTTGGTTTTTTTCAATAGAAAAAATCGCTTTATCATCGATAACATAAAAAAATATCAAATTGGCATGTGTTTTGCGACATATCCAAAAGACGTTGTTAAGAGTTTTATCAAACAGGGATTTCGTTTCAAGACCTGTAACTAAAACTCGAACCTTTAACTAAACTTATGAATTTTCAAAAGGAGAAAATCATGAAAAAGAATTTGACAACATTATTTTTGGCGGCGGTACTTGCGTTTTTTTCCGCAACGCTTTACGCTGCCGAGTACAAACTGACCAATGTGTCTTACGACCCGACGCGGGAACTTTACAAGGAGTTTAACGAAGCGTTCAAAAAACATTACCAAGCCTTAACCGGAGACACTGTTAATGTAACACCAACGCACGGCGGCAGCAGTAAACAGGCGCGGGCGGTGATTGACGGAGTTGATGCCGATATTGTTACATTGGCATTGGCTTATGACATTGACAGTATTGCGGAAAAAGCAAAATTGTTACCGGCAGATTGGCAAAAACGCTTGCCGGACAACAGTACGCCTTACACTTCGACGGTTGTTTTTTTGGTACGAAAAGGTAATCCCAAAAATATTAAAACGTGGGATGATCTGATTAAACCGGGAGTTGGTATTATTGCCGCCAATCCGAAAACATCGGGAGTTGCACGTTGGAGTTATCTTGCCGGTTGGGGTTACATTTTGAAAAAAGAACTGGGCGATCTGAAAAAGTTACACGATCCCGAATTTGCCAAAGAAGTTGAAGCGGCACAGAAAAAAGCGTTGGCTTATACAACCGAAGTGTATAAACATGTTGAGTCGCTTGATTCCGGCGCACGCGGATCGACGTTAGCTTTTGTGCAACGTGAACTCGGCGATGTCCTTCTTGCATGGGAAAATGAAGCGGTTCTCGCCATCAAAGAATTTGGTGCGGAGAAATTCGATATTGTTGTTCCGCCAATTAGTATTTTAGCGGAACCGCCTGTAACAATTGTTGACAAAGTGGTTGACAAACGCGGAACGCGCAAAATTGCCGAAGCCTATCTGAATTTCCTGTACAGTAAAGAAGGTCAGGAAATCGTAGCGAAACATTTTTACCGTCCGCGTAACAAAGAAGTTTTGGAAAAATATTCAAAGAATTTTACCAAAGTGGAATTGTTTACGATTGACGAAGTGTTCGGCGGCTGGCAGAAGGCACAAAAAGAACATTTCGAGGACGGCGGAGTTTACGACCGGTTTTCAACGAAACAATAAAGGACACTGTTGTTATTATGGTTTGTGAAAGTTCGGTGACGGTTTTATCGCCGGACTTTCACGTTTCGGTAACGCTGATACTATAACATAAACTCCAGACAAAAATTAAATTATTGTAATGAAGAAACACAGTGTTTTACCCGGATTCGGTTTAACTTTTGGTATCACGTTAGCATATTTGGGCTTGATTGTGTTGTTACCGCTTTCGTTACTAATATTGAATACGGCATCGATGAGTTTTGGGGATTTCCTTAAAGCGGTTACGTCGAAACAGGTACTTCTTTCCTATCGGCTGTCTTTCGGTGCTTCATTCCTTGCCGCATTGATCAATGCTGTGTTTGGTTTTCTTGTTGCGTGGACATTGGTTCGTTACAAATTTCCCGGCAAACGTTTTGTGGATGCGATTGTGGATATGCCGTTTGCGATGCCGACAGCGGTTTCAGGAATTGCGTTGACGGCAATTTGTGCCAAAAACGGTTGGGTGGGCAGTCTGTTGGAACCGTTTGGAATTAAAATCGCCTACGCACAACCCGGCGTGTTGGTTGCTTTGATATTTATAGGTCTTCCTTTTGTGATACGGACATTGCAGCCGACTTTGGAAGATATTGACAAGGAAGTCGAAGAAGCCGCCGCATCGCTTGGCGCAACAAAATTTCAGACTTTTTGGTACGTTATTATGCCGTCGGTATTGCCGGCGTTAATAACCGGTTTTACGCTGGCGTTTGCAAGAGCGCTCGGCGAATACGGTTCGGTCGTTTTTATTTCCGGCAACCTGCCGATGAAAACGGAAATCACGCCCTTGTTAATTGTAATGAAATTGGAACAGTACGATTATGCGGGAGCCACTGCTATTGCCGTTGTGATGCTTGCTGCTTCGTTTGTTCTCATGTTTTTTATTAACCTGTCCCAATGGTACGCCAGACGAATGAGTAACGGGTAATTGAAACACAGAAACGATTCACCTTTATTTTACTGCCTCATAACAAACCATGAGAAATGTTTCAATAAATTGGAAAGACCGGATTATTCCGGTGATATTTATTATAATTAGTGTATTATTTCTGACGTTGTTCCTTGTGTTACCGCTGGCGGCGGTTTTTATGGAAGCGTTTCGAAAAGGCGTTGAGAGTTATTGTGCCAGTTTCAAAGACCCTTATGCTTGGTCATCAATCCGGCTAACACTTCTGACGGCGGCGATTGCGGTTCCCATGAATGTTGTGTTCGGAATTGTGGCGGCGTGGTGTATTGCCAAGTTTGAATTTTGGGGTAAAAACGTACTGATAACATTGATTGATTTACCGTTTGCGGTGTCGCCGGTTATTGCCGGTTTGATTTTTGTTCTTGCATTCGGCAGACAAACAACACTCGGCGGCTGGCTGATTGATCATGATATTAAAATTATTTTTGCGGTTCCGGGAATTGTGTTGGCAACTGTTTTTGTTACATTTCCGTTTGTTGCACGGGAATTGATTCCGTTGATGCAGGAACAGGGAACATTGGAAGAAGAAGCCGCCGTATCGCTTGGCGCGAACGGTTGGGATATTTTTTGGAAAATAACGTTACCGAATATTAAATGGGGATTGCTTTATGGAGTTATTCTTTGCAATGCCCGTGCGATGGGAGAATTTGGAGCGGTTAGTGTTGTGTCGGGACATATTCGCGGGGAAACAAATACGATGCCGCTTTATATTGAAACACTTCACAACGGTTATGATGCTGTTGGGGCATTTTCCGTTGCAACCTTGCTTGCCGCCCTAGCTTTGGTAACATTAATAGCCAAAGCAATTGTCGAATGGAAAGTTAAACGTGAAAGAATGATAGATAATTCGTAATATAAACATAATTTTCGATACAAACCCGAACAAAGACAAAATCAGTTGTACGATATTTACCCATTCCGTTATTAAATCACGCATTGTTTACGGCGAATCACCAAAAATGAGTATTGAAGTTAAAAACATAACAAAACGGTTCGGCAAATTCACAGCATTGAAAAATGTGAATTTAAAAGTTCCTGACGGCGAATTGGTTGCGTTGCTTGGACCTTCCGGTTCCGGCAAGACAACATTGTTACGAATTATTGCCGGTCTCGAAGAGTTTGAACCGAATCAGAACGCGGATATTTTGTTTCAGGGTAAAAGTGTCGTTGGCAATAAGATTGCCGAACGGAAAGTGGGATTTGTATTTCAACATTATGCTTTGTTCCGTCATTTGAAGGTTCTTGACAATATTGCTTTTGGGCTTCGTGTCCGGCGCGGGAAAAATCGGCTTTCCAGAACGGAAATTCGCAATCGTGTTTTGGAGTTGATTCATTTGATTCAGTTGGATGGTTTGGAAAACCGTTATCCGGATCAGCTTTCCGGCGGTCAACGTCAACGAGTTGCATTGGCGCGGGCATTGGCGATTGAGCCGAAGTTTTTGTTACTTGACGAACCGTTTGGAGCGTTGGATGCACGAGTCCGGCAAAATCTCCGGCGTTGGCTGCGGCGTTTGCATGATGAAATTAAATTAACGAGCGTTTTTGTAACTCACGATCAGGAGGAAGCGTTGGAACTTGCTGACCGTGTGATTGTGATGAATGAAGGGCAAATCGAACAGGACGGAACACCGGCAGAAGTTTTTCATCATCCGAAAAATGCGTTTGTTATGGATTTTCTGGGCAGTGTTAATTTGTTTCATGGGCGTGTTGTTTCCGGTCAAGTTGTGTTTGATCAGCCGCCGGAAGGCAAACAAACGCAATTTTTTGTACGCCCGCATGAAATTGAACTTTTACCGGATAATCGTGACGGAGCCGGTTTTCCCGCAACAGTGCGCCGTGTTCAGTTAGCCGGTTCGATTGCCAAAATTGAACTGACGGATCGGAATAACAAGGAAATTTTCGTGGAAATGTCGCACGAAAAATATTTGTTGTATCAATTTGATGTTACCGACACGGTGTTTGTTGTTCCTAAAAAAACAGTTGTTTTTGAAGAAGATTACAGTATTTGAACAGAAAACGTTTGAACAGATGGAATTTTGAGTGCAGGCGGAAATAGGAAACATTTTTTTCCTTTTCCTTTCGGTTTACGGTTTATCGTCTGAGGTCGAATTATGATCGCAACATTTCAACCAAAACAGGCAACGCCGAAACAGGCGGAACTAGTTAAATATTGGAACGAAAAACTTGAAAGCAGCAGTCCCGAAACGATACTTCGTTGGGCGGTTACGACATTTGCGCCGAAATTGACGATGGGAACGGCACTTGGCAGCAGTGGTTGTGTGATTCTTTCAATTCTTGCGCGGATTGAAACGAAAATTCCGGTATTCAATCTTGACACCGGTTATCAGTTTCCCGAAACGCTGGAACTTTTGGATCGTATTAGTACGAAATACGGTATTGAAATTACACGGCGTTCTGCGGAAATTTCTGTTGCGGAATATGAAGCGGTTCATGGCGGTCCTTTATATCGGATTGATCCGGATCGTTGTTGTTACGACCGAAAGATTCGGGTTCTGGAATCAATTGCTCCTAATTATGACGCTTGGATTTCCGGGCTTCGGCGTGATCAGGGACCGACACGGGCGAAAACGCCGGTAATTGGTTGGGATGCGCGATTTGGTCTTATCAAGATTGCGCCGCTTGCTTTGTGGACGAACAAAGAGGTTTGGGATATTATTGTAAAGGAATCTATTCCGTACAATACCCTTTATGATCGCGGTTACAAAAGTATTGGTTGTGCTCCGTGTACACGACCGACATTGCCCGATGAAGACGAACGCGCCGGGCGTTGGTCGGGACAACTCAAAACAGAATGTGGTCTTCACCAAGTTAATGAATCATTAACCACCGCACAACTTTAGTTGAATGTGGAAAGTGTCGCATGCGGATTTAGCACATTGCGACACTCCACTAATAATGAAGTTTACTCTGAGTAATAATTCAACAAATGATCGAATAGATACATGTTATTTTGATTATTGCTAAACATCAATTATCAATTTTATTATTTGTATTTTTATTCGATTGGTCTTCAAATAATTTATTGACTGCGGAATACAATTCTGTTCCCCGCAATTCAGACGAAATAATTTTTCCGTCTGTCCCAACAAGAAAAATTGTCGGAACACCGTCCACACCGTAACGTTTACCGGCAAGGTTATTATCTTCCTTCAGACTCAATTCTTCTGAAATTACTGTCCATGGAATTTTATCTTCTTCTTTTTGTTTTTTTAGATTTTCCGTCGAATCCCAAATGCCGATAGAAATAATCTCAAAGCCTTTATTACGATATTTCGAGTAAATCTCCAGCAGATTCGGCATTTCCGCACGACATGGTCCACACCACGACGCAGTAAATTCAATCAACACAACTTTACCTTTGTAATCGTCCCATGAAAAATCGTTACCTTCTGTTGTTTTACCTTGCAGTTCAAAAGGAGAACCAACCATTCGCCGACAATATCCTTGCAGTTTCTCCACTCTCGTTAATCTGCCGTCATCTCTTGGTTTGTCTTCGCCGTATCTTTTCACTGCCGTTTCCGACTGAACAAATTGAACCAATTCTTTCAATATTGTATCTAAAAAACCGGCTTTGTTTTGTTCCGTCTCAATTTGTTTCGCAAAATCCAAAACAATTGTTAGCAATTTGAACGGATAATAATGTTTTTGTTCGGCAAGGAATAATTTTTTCGCTTCTTCTTTTAGCAAATCAAATTTTTCTTGTGAAAGAGTTTTCGTATCCAGTTTGTGAATTTTTCGGAAAAATATTGCAATCTGTTCTGACAAAAGAAGTTCAGAAAATTTACCTGTTTTGGTTATTTCTTCAATTAAAACGTTTAAAGCGTTTTTGCTTTCTTCATTCTCCGGTGTTACGAGCAGAGACGCATTCAACGCTTGTAATTTGTTTCTGTATGCGGTTTCCAGCATTTTATCATCTTTTGCCAACGCAATTATTTTATCCGCAGCCTTTATTGCGATGGGAAAAAATTCCCGAATAAATTGAATTTCATCATCTTCGGTTTTGATATTCTTGCGAAGTTGCGAGGAAACGTGTTCAATATACGCTTCTGTTTCTTCGGCGGTTTTTGCATCTTCCAACGACGCAGGAATTGTTGGTGATTGGTCATTTTGATTTTCCGCACAAAATGCAGAAACAGTCAAAAATAATGACAACGACAATACAAACCAATAAAAATGAGACATTGTAATACCTTTCTTTTATGTTGTTGTTAAGTTTTCATTGTAGCAATTTACTCAATTGCTACAACATTAAACTTCATTTTAACCTAATTTTAACAACAAAACAACCTTCGTAGAAAAAATATAACTGTCTGTTTTTTAAGACAAATATTCACGTAAATAATCAAAAGAGACAATGACCGCCGAAAATATATTTGTTACCGTTGTGAACGGATACGATTTTTCCATTGCTGCCATTGCGGGTTTTGCGGATCAAGTTTGATAATCCGGTCAAGAATTGCCGATGCTTGTGATGTTGCGTTTCGCTGGAAATAGGAAACGGTTAAAGCGTACAAAAACGTAATATTTTGCGGTTCCGATTGAATAATGTCCGACAATTCTTTTTCCGCTTCGTCATGCCGTTTTAATTGAAGCAATAATAAACCAAGATTGTATCGAACACGGTTTCGTGTTGCGGTTTGTCCTGTTGCCGTTTCAAGATTATTCGACGCTTGACGAAGCATCGCAACGGCTTCCTCCGAACGAAGGAGTTCCGCAAGCAATAAACCAAGCGAATACGCAGTGTTACCGTTTTCCGGCTCAATCCGTAACGCTTCCCGAAATTCTTTTTCCGCCGCAATATTGTTACCGCGTTCATGATACAACATTGCCAGATTTATTCGTGACGGTAAAAAATCGCCGTCAATTTCAAGCGATTGACGGTAATATTCCAAAGAGGTTGCGGTCAGGCGTTCAATTAACGGTAACGCTGTTTTTTTGGCTTCGTCAGCCGCCGAAACCTGCGAATCCCGAACAGACGCTTCCAACCAACGTTTCACCTCGTCAATCTTGAAAGCCGCAAGATCGTGTTCCAAAACCGCAAGATTCAAATATGCCGCCGCTTGATCATTATCAACTTTTTGGGCTGTAACATATTCCTGTTTAGATTTTTCGAACGATTTTTTAACATTGTCCTCTGTCAGTGCAAACGCATTTCTTGCCAAAACTCTTGCCGCTTCCGTACGCACCGCCAAAACCGGATCATTGAGTAACGGAATTAGATATTTCAATTTTACATCATCCGGTTGTGCCGCCAATGCTCCCAACGACGCAAACCGTACCCATAAATCCGTATCATTTAAACCGTCCACACACACCGAAAAAATTTCATCCGTCGCCTGATCTGTCGGAATACGACTCAACAATGTAACCGCACCGGCTCGAATTACCGGACGAAATTCTTTGTTCCCTTTATCACGAACAACCTTTAACAGTTTTTGTACTGCAATTGGATCGTCCCTTCTTCCGGCAGCAATCGCCAACGCATAATGGTCTTCGGTGGGCCAAAGATCGCTGTACCCGACGGAAGTTTTACGTTTTTCGGAGTACCAACGGTCAATATGATCTCTTGCCCATTCCAACGTTTCGCCTTTATTTTTGTCACGGTGGCAAATCGAACAGGCATTGGGAACTCCGGCGGCAAGCGTCAACGCCGGACTCGGCTTCCGAATACTGTGATCCCGCCGCGGATCAACAACCATGTAAGTCGATTGCGGAAAATGACACTCCACACATTGCGTTCCGGGTTTGGCGGTGTTCGGGTGAAAATGGTGTTTTACCGTGTCGTAAATTGACGGCGAATGACATTGTGTACAAAGCCGGTTGCCGTGAAATTTCAATTCCAATGAATGAGGCTCATGACAATTCGTACAACTAACACCTTTATTGTGCATTTTTGATTGCAAAAAGGAGCCGTATTCAAATGCTTCTTCAAGCAATTGTCCGTCGGGATAATAGATAAACGTGTCAACTGTTTCAGGAATAAACCAATCCGCGGCGGGAATTTCCGGCGGTTTGGGACCTTCGCGTAACAGACGGCGGCGGGCATGACAAAACACACAACTCTGAACAATTTCCGTTCCGCTTACATTCGTCAACGAAAAAACTTCCAACGGAATTTCCGATTTCCAACCTGCTGTCAATCCATGTTTTTCCGCTGTTTCAACATGTTTCCCGCAAGGACCATGACAAGATTGACAACCAACTTGGAGTTCGGTAAAAGTTGTACGATATTCTTTCGTTTTCGGATCAAAATTTTTGTGCAAATTAGTTGTATGACAATCGGCACACATTCTGTTCCAGTTTTGTAAAGTTGTTGTCCAGTGTAACGGATCACCTTTGAGAATTTGTTCTTTGGGATAAAGATGAAACCAACGTTTTTCAATAGAATCCCACGCAACCGGCAACGCTTGAAGCCGTCCGCCGTCAGTTTCCGCTAAATATTGTTGCAACGGACGATTGCCAAGCGTAAAACGAACTTCAAACGTCCCAATATCCGTTTCAACCATAAATTTATTTTCGTTATAAAACATGCGGAAACGTGTTCCGAATTTTGTTGTAACGGAACCTTCTTCGATCAATTTTCCCATCACACGAACAATTTTATCTTGCGCAACAGCAATATCGCCGGGGCGTTGAAACCGCAACGATTTTTGAAATTCCAATTCGGCATCAAATTCCCGACGTTGTGTTGCGGACATATTCTGACGTAACCGTTCGGAAATTCCGTGTTTGGCATCGAAGGTTGCCGTAACCAATTCTTCAAAACCGGCGCCCGCTAACGCCTTCATTTTGCGACCGGAAACATTGTACCGCTGTTTCGGATAACTATTATTTGATTCATTATTATTAGGTTCGGAAAAATATTCTTTTCGCGGATTCAATCCGGGTGTTGCCGTTTCGAGAACATCAAGCAACTTTTTAATTTCGGCAGAACTCAAAAGCAATAGGTCGTCAAAACCGATATGAAGAAACGAAACATTGTTGAAATCGCCGAGAACAGACTGTTTGGAAGCGTGAGCCATTGATTTTGCATGGTCGCTCTTCTTCCACTGTGAACAAAGATCGGCATGACATTTCGTACAAGATTCAGGATCGGCGTACCGTGAATCCGGTTTTTGCAAAGGAAAACGAACCGGCACTTCGTCCGCAACAGAAAACTCCAATGCCCAAAATAAACCGGTCAATAATAAAATACGAAATAATAATTCGGTTAAACTAATATTCACAAATATAAAATGATTAAAAATTGGTTATTGTTAAAACCGTTAAATCCTGAACACAAAACTATAAAAAATATTTATGCAAATATGATGCCATACCCGATTTCAACACAACAACACTAAAATTACTCGTAATCCGTCATATATCACGGCGCATCCCGTTAAATATCACGGCTTTGCCCGAATATTTGACGGAATAGCAGCTGAATTATACTTTGATCAGTCAACACGTGTTGACGAATACATTGATGTAACCGTATAAGAACACAAATTTTAACAGATCACGCAAAACAT
>JAITQV010000211.1 GCA_031288765.1 Planctomycetaceae bacterium | reverse complement strand
GTTTTGGAAATTCATTAGTTACATTTCAATGTTTAACATTTTTTGAGCGGTTATGATTGCCTGCCGGATGAATGGGTCATTCGGATCGCTTGAAATACTTTTCGTACTCACCGGAATCTGTAATTTTCCATTCACCGGACGCGCCAAACTCCAACGTTTTTCCGTTTCAACCGTAATGTCCGGCGAAACTCCCACCCCACTGTATGACCAGCCAAACGGAGAATAAAATTTCTCAACCGTTAATCTCAATCCCACCTTAATATGATTCGGAGCGGCAAAATTAATGGGCAAAATGTGTTGAATCGTTCCTTTTCCGTAACTCCGCTTGCCGATAATAATACCGCGATTATGATCACGAATCGCTCCGGCAACAATTTCCGAAGCACTGGCACTTTCCCCGTCAATCAAAACAATTAACGGAACCTTCCATGTATTTTCCGGTGTTGCCAGATAAGCGAAATCGGGATTATTTTGCCGACCGCGGGTTCGGACAATCACCCCGTTGTCAAGAAACAAGTTGGCAACCTCAATTCCAATCTGGACCAAACCGCCCGGATTCCGCCGCATATCAAGTATCAGACATTGCATTCCCTGCCGGTCAAGTTTGGTTAACGCCGATTTCATCTCTTCGGCGGTCTTCGATTGAAAACCGGTCAATTTAACGTAACCAAGATAATCGTTGAGCATCCGAACATCCTCAACACTCGGAACTTCAATCTGACGCCGTGTAATTTGAACTTCCCGCGCCGGTTTCAAACCGGATTTGACCACTAACCGAGCAACCATTCCCTTCGAACCTAGTAACAAACCGGTAGCACTGTTCGTATCACGCCCTTTCGTCGAAATCCCGTCAACAGATAAAATCCGGTCGCCGTCTTTAAGCCCGTTTTCTTGAGCCGGACTGCCTTGAATCACCCGAACAATCAACAACGATTCCCTGTCCGAATGGAGTTCAACCCCAAGACCGACAAGATTGCCGTAAAGCATGGAAAATTGCTCATTCAACTGGTTTGGTGTGAGATACGCGGTGTAACGATCCAACGAATTGACAACACCGCAAATAAATTCCATAAGCATCACCGTCGGATTCAAACCGATTTGTTGTTGCGCCATCTCCGTCAACCGCAAAATCCCGTTCTTCAAATCTTCTCTGTTACGAATAAACCAGCCGTCGGCGGTTTTCTGTATTGTTTCGGAAAAAGCGTCTATTTTTTCCGTTGCGGTTTTCAGGTTGGCACGCGCACGGAACCCCGAATCGGACAAGGCAATGCGTATATCCTGAACTCCATGACGAAACAAATTGTCCCAATTCGGAATATCCACATAATCCTTTTGAATCCATGATATGATTTCCTCATAAAAATTCAGCGTATCAATAAATCTCGACTTATAAATAATGTCAAGATAACTCGAATCGTGAAACCGGCAACCAACATCGTAATGGAACCGCGCCGTCCGGTAACGATTCATCAATTTATCGTCATCCCAATAAATCTGTAACGCCTTTTCGTAATGACACAGAACATCCATCCAACGGGCTTCGGTTTCCAATTCCATTCCGTGCTGCAACACCCAATCGAGTTCTTCCTGAGGAGCCGGCGGCGGTAACTCCATTTTCAATGAACCGGAGTTGGTTTCGGAATGTTCCGGCAAAATTTCATGCGTCCGGACTTTTTGCGGAACAACAAATCGCGGAACATTCAAAAGACGTTGGGGAGGATTCAACACTTCGGCAGCCGGCGGCGAAGTTTCCGAAACAGACGGTTGAACCGCCGGAGAAGGAACCGTACCGGTTCGCCATAAGTTCGTCGAAGCTTGACCCGCCGGAAAATGATCGGAAACCGGAAATAAAAGGGGCGAATGGGCGTTGTTGGTTGTTGGAAAAACCGGAAGAACAAAACGAAGAACCGGTTGATCCGAAACTTGTGCCAATATTACCGGACATTGAAAAAGGAAAACGATTCCTGAAATCAAGCCGGAAAATAATAAAAATTTGGCAATTGAATAAGAGGGACGGCTCATAATTGTGTTTGATTCAAGGGGGAATTAGTCAGTTCGTCCAGAGTTCCTTCCCTGTCAAAAGCGGCAACGTCCCAATGCCGCAGGCGTTCTGCTTATCGGAAATGATAAATTTTCCGTTCAAAGATTATAACCCATAAACCATATTGGTGCAAACTTTTTGCCCGAAATAGTTCCCGAGTATAATTCATTCAATCCCTATAATACGAAAAAAAATACCGATTGTTTCGGATAGTCCCGAAAAAACATCAAGTTCTCTAACATCAAGTTCTCTTATCAAATATTTGTAATATTCCGCCGGAATTTTCTCTTAAAGATTTCTAATCAAAAGGTAGGCGACCGTTTAGTTGATAGCTTATAGTTGATAGTGAATAGTTCGCAAGCGGATTTCCTGCCACAACGACAAAGATTCCGCTTACGAAAGTTTTAGTCCCGCAAGGGACGAGATGTGCATAACCGGCGGTGGAGCGAAGCGCAACCGCCGGATCCCGCCCACCCCAAATATAAGCCCCGCACGGGGCGAGATTATCAACCAACACAATCATAATCTCGCCCTTGCTGGGCTTTGTGTTGTTGGGGGATGTTGATCCGTAGGTTGCGCTTCGCTCCACCTACGGTTATGCACATCTCGCCCTGCGGGCTAAAACCGCAAGCGGAATTATTACCGTTGAGGTAGGAACTCCGCTTGCGAACTATCCACTATCCACTATCCACTATCCACTATCAACTAATATATTGCCCTTTCAGGGCGTTTGATATTTTTTATGGATAGTTACCCGCCGCGTTACGGCGGGCTGGATTCTATCGCCCTTGCAGGGCGTAGAACAAGTCGGCTAACACCGACTTGCATATTCCTTGTTGTCGGCAAGCCGACAACGCAACCGCTACGGCGAGCGGTTGCCTACCTTGGGAGATTCCAAACCGGCGGTGAAATGTAACGTAACCGCCGGTTATGCACACCACACCCCTTGCGGGGTTAAGATTCAGAGTTTTGTTCCGATATTTCGGATTGTTTGTTTACCACTTTTTACACAGGAGATTTTACAATGTTGAAACCATTTGTTAATTTTTGTTTGATTTTTTGGGGGATTGGTTGTTTTTTGTTGGTATCGGTGTTGCCGTGTTTTGCCCAAGATCACAATATTCAACATCTTTCGGACGCCCT
>JAITQV010000179.1 GCA_031288765.1 Planctomycetaceae bacterium | reverse complement strand
ATAACTAAATCGGGAGGAAGTATAACTAAATCACCTGATTAAAGGAATACCGATTTCAAAGAAATCCGGAAAAAACATCAAAAAAAGACATTTTTCAAAAAAATTTGAATGATGCCTCTAGATAAAATATGTACTCAAATAAATAATTTCAAAAAATAGAAAACACCACAGCAGCATTACCGCGTTGCGGCGGGCTAGCTTATTTCGCCCCATGCGGGGCTTCTATTTTTTGGGGTCGTGATCCGGCGGTTGCGCTGCGCTTCACCGCCGGTTATGCACATCACACCCCTTGCGGGGTTAAGATTCCATTTTCTACCAACATGCCGCCACTTACAAGACATGATTTCGTTAATCGTGTTGATTAACAATTCAAGAGGCGGCAACCCTTCGCCGAAGAGTTGCGCCGCCTACCACTATTCACAATCGACTATTCCCTAAAACCGAAGCCGAAAACAACAACAGTATTATGCGAACATTGACGGTATTAGACACAACATTGCGGGACGGTCAACAGGCACCCGGTTTTGCGGTTAATAAGAAGTCCGTTCTTGCCGGATATCTTGCCGAAACCGGAGTTGATATTGTTGAAGTTGGTTTTCCGTTGTCATCGCCGTTTGAGTTTCGGGAATGTCGGGAAGCCGTTGCGGTATTGCAGGACACGCCGAGTGCCGCTGCACTGATGTGTCGGGCGGATATTGCCGAAATAAAACAGACCGCTGCACTGCTGCCCGGTAATGCACAAAATAGCGTTTTGCATATTACTTTGCCTGTAAGCGATGAACACCGTAATGTGTTGCTTGGTATCACACGGGACAAGTTATTGCGGCGGGCAAAAGAGACAACAGCCTTTGCTGCCGGTTATGCGGCAAAAGTTGAAATCGGTTGTGAAGATGCTTCGCGTGCCGATACCGAATTCTTATGCGAATATATTGAGACCGTTCTCAATGCCGGTGCCAAAATTGTCAATTATGCGGATACTTTGGGAATACTTTGTCCGCCGCAGATGGAACAAATTATTACGATACTGCAAAACCGGTTTGTCCCGTTCACTAACGGCGCTAAAATATTGAGCGTCCACGTTCATAATGATTACGGTTTAGCAACGGCAAACACGTTGTCGGCAATCCGTGCAGGTTGCGGTCAGATCGAAGGAACGCTGTGCGGTATCGGGGAACGTTCCGGCAATGCGGCAATCGAAGAAGTGATCGCCAACATCAACGCTCATACCAATATTTACAATGTTGTCGCGAATATTAAACCGGAAAGATTAAACAATGTCATCAAGAAGTTCCGCCGTGAATTTGTCTTACCGGAAACACCGTTAACGCCGTTATCCGGCTGGAATGTGAACGCTCACACTTCGGGGATTCACCAGAAAGGAATTGCCGGTGAAGCCCGCGCTTACAATACGGTATCGAAAACACCGACGCGGATTGTGTTGTCCCGCTTTTCAGGAAAATCCGGTATCCGTTTAGCGGCAGCACAATGCGGAGTGAAAGATCTAACCGATGAACACCTGACACGGTTGTTTGATTTCGTGAAGCATACACAAGAACGGATTGTTTCGCTAACGGATTTTGTATTACAATTGCAAAAATTAAATTTGATTGATGAATTGCCGCAACAACCGGATGACAATGTAGAGACGCAAACGGTTCAAACGCTCGGTATTGACGGACAATATCGTGTCTATGCGGAAATGCTGTTGCCGGACGGCAATACTTATTCCTCAGAACGTACCGGCAGTGAGCCGGAAAAATTACTGAACGAACTAAAAAAAGAAACATTGCTGTTTCAACGTCTTTCGGCGAAGTAGCCGATGGCACACGAAACAGTTAACCAATCAGGGAGTTAACCAATCAGGGAGATAACCAATTAAGGAGAAACCGATGAAAGTATTACGAACATTATTTTTACTGCTTGTTTTGACTTGCAGTGTCCGTGCAGCGGAAATTACAGTATCTGCTGCCGCCAGTTTGAAAGATTGTCTCAATGAGATTATCGCAATCTACGAAAAAGACAATGCCGGAACGAAAATTGTACCGAATTATGCGGCTTCGGGAACATTGGCGAAACAAATCGAAAACGGCGCACCCGCAGACGTTTTCATCTCGGCAGACAAACAGCGGATGACATATCTTGCCGAAAAGAAACTTTTAGTTACCGGAACACAAAAGCAATTGCTGCTTAACAAAGTTGTCCTGATTGTCCCGAAAGGCAAGAACAGTCCAATAACAAGTTTCGCCGATTTAGGTACGGACATGTTGAAAGAACAGCGTCTGGCAATTGGCGATCCAAAATCTGTTCCGGCGGGAACTTATGCAATGGAGATTTTCAAGACGTTAAACATTGTTGATAAGGTTATCCCCAAGATTGTGTATGGAAACACTGTACGTGCGGTGCTGACCTACACGGCTCAAAACGAAGTTGATGCCGGCGTCGTTTATCTGACGGACGCAATTCTGATGAAGGATAAAGTAACTGTTGTCGCAGAAGCACCGGCAAACAGCCATACGCCGGTGATTTATCCTGCGGCAGTTACAAAAACAGGAAGCAATCTCGAAGGCGGTAAAACGTTTTTGCAATTTTTAACTTCCGAAAAATCAAAGAAAGTATTCGTTAAATATGGATTTGGTTTGGTTACAAAATAGGTTGGAATACGATGGACTATTCGCCGTTTTTCATTTCGTTAAAGACGTCGCTTTGTGCAACAGCAGTTGCGTTCATCTTTGGAACTGCCGTTGCGCGGTGGACTTACGGACTAAAGAATTCTTCGTTCAAAGCGATTGTTGACGGCATATTTACCCTGCCGCTGGTGTTGCCGCCGACTGTTGTCGGATTTTGTCTGCTGTTGTTTTTCGGCTGGAACGGACCGGCAGGAATGTTTCTGCGCACATTGGGATACCGCCTTGTCTTTTCGTGGGAAGCAACGGTTCTCGCGGCGGCTGTTGTTGCGTTTCCGTTGATTTACCGGACAATGCGGGCATCGTTTGAACAGATTGATTCTAACATTATTGATACCGCCCGAACATTGGGATTGAATGAGCGCACCATTTTTTTTCGTGTTATGCTGCCTAACGCCCAAAGCGGTTGCGTTGCGGCGGCGGTACTCGGCTTTGCCCGCGCAATGGGTGAATTCGGCGCAACGCTAATGCTTGCAGGCAACATTCCGGGACGGACACAAACGTTACCGATTGCGATTTGGAGTGCTGTTGAAGGCAATGAAATGACGACTGCTGCCGTGTGGGTAACACTAATGATATTGTTGTCATTTGCTGTTATTTATCTGCTTAATACTTACACAGAGCGACACTAATCCCTGATACGGATTGTGCAAGTGGTTGTCAACCCAAAGTGGTTGCCAACCTTTTGCCAAAGGGTTTTCACCCACAGTTGCCGGCGATGAGGGCAATATTGTAAGCAGCAAAAGTCCTACCGATTAGTAGGGAAAACATATTCTACGTACCATTTGGTATGAATATCACTCATCTTTAATTTCTCAATATAATTTCTGCAACCCTTATCAAAATAAGGGTTTAAGCAATAAAAAACAAAGAATATATTTTATGGCACAATCGTTGCAATAGTGGTATTAACGTAAATGTATTCTGCATTTTACGGTAACTTGTTTCACTCTACAGAATATCGCTCTGCAAAATTTATTCCGAACTCGATTGACCGTAAGCTCCGGCATAAACTCGGAATGATAAATGCGCAGCAATGAATTCAGCAGCGAAACAGGCTTACACTGATTTCAATCGGCTGAAATCGAAAAAAAGTTTTAGAAATGCCCTGTACAATCATTCATTCCCCTAAAAGAAAGTTGAGGAAAAAAATGTCTATACGAAGACTGTTACTTGGTTTTACACTGATTGAGTTATTGACGATTATTGCAGTACTTGGAGTTTTGATTGGACTTCTTCTTCCTGCCGTTCAGTGGTCGCGTGAAGAGTCGCGTCAAACGCAATGTGCGGACAATATTAAACAATTAACATTGGCTTCCCAAAAGTATTACGAAGCTAAAAAGGAATTTCCGTACTATACCGGTATTCACCGAAAGTTGGAATCACACGGTTATAATACGTCCAACATTGGTTATTCGGTGCAGGCGGCGGTTTTACCGTACATGGAGCAAGCCGCACTTTTTGAAACGTTTTCTGAAGCGTTTTATGAACCGAAGACCAAACTATGGATGTGGCTTGGTTTCATTGAAAATTCGTCACGGGAAGCCGCACAAACGGATTTAGCGGTTTTCCGTTGTCCGTCTGATTCGGCGGCGGTGAAATCGTCATCGGAACTCACCACCAAAAACTGTGGTTCGGGAATGACCTCGCCGGTTGCTTCGGGAAACTACATGGCGTGTAACGGTTCAGGAATCGGTTACAATTATGATCACACGGTACTGAATAACGGTCTTGTCGGAAAGAAAATTGCCCGGACATTGGAAATGATCACCGATGGAGTCAGTAACACACTCTTTTTCAGTGAAGCAATTATCGGCGATGCATCACGTTACAATAATACTCAGCCGGAACAAAATAAATGGTGGTTACGCACGGCAACGGTCAAATCGAAGAACATTACTTATCGCGGTGAATCGACATGGTTGACGGATGCCGATATTCCGGGAATCGAAGGTCTTGAAGCCGACGACGAATTTGATTTGCCGACATTTATCACGGTTAATGTTGATAATTGGTTTGGAGTTCGAGGTTTTTCATGGATTGTTGGCGACAGTTATTCAACGGGTTTTACAACGTTTTCGTTACCGAATCCAAACTATTCTGATTGGTGTGACGAGATGGGCATTGGATTTTTCGCCGCCCGAAGTTTTCACCCAAACGGCGTCAATGTTTCACGTGCAGACGGTTCCGTAACCTTTATTCCCAATTCCGTTGACCGCAAAGTCTGGCAACAATTAGGAACGATAAAGTAGTGGAGAGTTGATAGTGGATAGTGTGCAAAAAGTCCCTATTGTCCTTATCGTTCCCAATGTCCCAATAAAATAATCTGTAATTTTCAGTTTCGTTTTTTAGTTTCAATCTCAAATTTCCTTAAAGGAGAATTTAAAATGTCAATACGTCGATTTTCGGTTGGTTTTACACTTGTTGAGTTGTTGGTGGTCATTGCGATCATTGGAGTTTTAATCGGTTTGCTGTTACCGGCGGTTCAGGCAGCACGAGAAGCTGCAAGAAGAATGCAGTGTACCAATAACGTGAAACAACTCACCTTATCTGTACACGGTTTTCACGACGCTAAAAATTACATACCGCGTTGGTCATGTAATCCGCGAAGAACCGGTGCAAAGGCTTGTATTGGTTTTTCGGTTCAAGCCGCAACAATGCCTTGGAATGAACTCACAACAATGCACTCACTCTTGACACAATCTCAGTTTGAGAAATTTGGTGAAGTTGTTTCAGAGAATTATAAGGTTTGGGAGTATTTTGGAAACTACAAGATTTATACGGACGGCGGAACGTATGCAAGTGCTCACAATGACCATGTTCATGATCAGGTGGTTTCTCAGTTCCGTTGTCCTTCGGATTCGTCGGCTTCAAATTGGTGTACCAATATAACGAAAGCAACTGATGACCCCATCGGACCGGCAGTGAACAATTATGTAAGTTGTTACGGTTCAGGAATGGGTTACAATTATGACCATACAGGTGATACCGATGGCGTTACAAGACAAGCCCGCGCAAAAAATGATTTTGCAATTATTACAGATGGTTTGAGTAATACGCTTTTTTGGAGTGAAGCGATTGTCGGCGATTTGGCATTTAATAACAATACGCCGCCGGATACATCGACACCTTGGGCGCGGACTGCTTTGTATAAACCAAACACTTATCAATCGGCGGCAGAAACGCATGAAAATAATACAACAACTTGGGCTTCTTCTCAAAAACCGGGGATTCCGGGTATTTATACAACAGATACTTTTGATCTTCCCACCTTTTATACTTCCGGTACTTATGCGGCAACTAATTGGTATGGATTCAGAGGTTTTACGTGGATTGTCGGAAGTCCTGTTGCCACTGGTTTTTGTACATTTTCTCCGCCGAATCCGCCGTATTCCGACTGGGCTTGTTACATTGGAATAGGACTTTTTGCAGCACGAAGTTTCCATACCGGCGGCGTGAATGCTTCTCATTGTGATGGTTCTGTAACGTTTTACTCCAATTCTATTGACCGGCAAACATGGCACCGACTCGGATCGAAAAATGACGGAGGAGCCAATTTGCCGTTAGATTAGTGTTATAGATTTAACGGACACGTTCAATTGAAAACGTGAAAAAAAATCAAAACAAAAACGACAGGAGATTCAGAATGAACAGGATATTTATTTGTTTAACGGTTTTGGCACTATCGGCTATCCTTTGTACTTCCTGTAACAATGGAAATCAATTGGTACGTCCCGACGGAATGCCTGAACTATGCCCGTGTTCTGTTACTGTAACATTCGGCGGTAAAACGATTGAAGGAGTTATAGTTTTGGTAACTCCAGAAGATGCTTCAAAATGGGGAGCAAGCGGTTCCACCGATAAAAATGGTACGGCTGTGTTGAGTACAAGTTACGGATTCAAAGGCGTTCCGGCAGGAAAATATGTTATTGCCTTTACCCGCATTATCCAAAATCCAAACTTTAACGAGAATGACCCCAAATCGATGCCCTTCCATTCCCTCATTCCGGCAAAATATGGACAAGGTAAATCTACCGAAAAAGTGGAAATCAAAGCGGGTGAAAAAAACGTTTTCTCTTTTGCACTTGATGCGGGAGAAGAATTTGTACAATAACATTTTACGATACATTTTC
>JAITQV010000152.1 GCA_031288765.1 Planctomycetaceae bacterium | reverse complement strand
ACCAAACCCAATATGCCTAAAAGATTTAGAAAACCCAAAATAATTTCGAGCCGGAAACATCGGAGTTGTTTTCTTGGTATAGACACCGAACTTACCCATTGCCATGTTGAAGGAAGATCGTTATTGAATACATTCATTACCGTTATAATCGGCATTTTTTAATGGAATATTCAAATACCGGATAAATTTGGCGGTATTCATGAAATTTTACAGCATTAAACCGCTTTTCTAAACCTAAAATATGAACCGTTTGATTTGTAAGATAGATACACCGTTCAGAGAGGTAAACGTGTTACGCGTTTTGGCAAACGCGCCGTATTGATTATTTTGTTTGGATTGTTTTTTTGTTTTAAGCCTGTAGGGCGAGATGTGCATAACCGGCGGTTGCGCTGCATTTCACCTGCCGGTTATACACATCTCGCCCTTCGGGCTTAAAACAAAAAACATTCCACTAAATATTTCCACTGAATAATTACAATATCTATTCTTAGAGGTACCCAAGAAAAAAATGGAGTCAACAGCGTGTTTCTACCGATACCGAAATATGATATACTCTTTTTTATCGGTAAATTTTTTACCTGCGGCAACATCCCTTTTTTCAACGGTTAAACATTATGAAAAACTTTTGTATTGTTTCCATGATTTGTTTTTTTCTTTTGATTTTGACCTTTGAAATTGCGGCAGGTGAAGAGGTTTCCGCTCAACCGAGACTGGGACCGGGAACTCTTATTACAATTCAACCGAATATCGATTACTCCTCCGTTTATAACCGGGCGGATATGGTGGAAGTGCTCGCAACCTTGCCCGATATTCCGCCGGAACTGGCAGATGATGTGCGTTTTAACAAAGAAATCTGGGCAAAAGAAATCCGGTATCAACGGGATATCTGGTGTCTTCAATTTTCTTTCAAACCGCTGCGGATTGTCTATGTCGATATCCCAAACAAAGAAGGTTCGTTCGATAAAAAAGCCGTCTGGTACCTGGTGTACAACGTTAAAAATACCGGTCCGGCACAATTAGACAAAATCGTTAAAGAACGAACCGTTACAACCGATAACGGCGAGAAAAAATTAACAAAAGTCGAATTCGAAAATACTAATTCCGGCGGTTCCGTCGGTTCTGCCGTCGAAACCAAAATCGAAACGCCTATTTTCCATGATACGGTGGCTGTTTCTGGTGTTGCGGGTACTTCCGTGCCGCAAACACATGACGGAGAACTTGTCCTCCGTAATCTGCCCGGAACCTTCCAACCCCAACCGGCTAAAGATGAACCGGTTCATTTTGTCCCGCTATTCCTCCTGGCAACGGATCACCTTGTTCAAAAAACCACAGCGAATAATCATGAGGAAACCGGTCAGGTGGAAACACAAACCGAAACAATCGCCGTATCTTACATTGATCAAATCATTCCGCTTGCTATTCCGGCAATCATGAAACGTGAAGGCATGAAAGCAGTTCCTGAAACAACCGTTAGTATCACACGCAAACCGATTGCGTCCGGTCAAGACCTTTGGGGTGTTGCGTTTTGGACGGATATTGACCCCAAAATCCATCGTTTTTCAATTTATGTCAGCGGTTTGACCAACGCTTACCAATGGGCAGACGAAGGTGAAAATACCGGCAAACCGGGCGAAGGACGAACAATGAAACGGAAAGTTCTCAAAACAAACTGGTGGAGAATCGGCGACCAATACAACCTCAATGATTCGCAAATTCAATACGGCTATCCGGGGGAGATTGACTTTGAATGGATTTTCCTGTAAAATTCCACTCTTGAAAAATTTCCGGTAAGCGGTCGGACAGTGGTCGGACAATCGCTTCCGGCGCTTTCGGAAACAGTTTTAAACAATTCAATTCGGATTCAAACAGGTTTTGACCGTACCGGAACCTCTAAGTTGTTAAACTTGGGCGTTATTAAAACCGTAAACCGTGTCGGGAATCTGAAATCCGAACAATCACCGATTTAAACAAATAAAACGAGGTGTCATTATGGCGCATAAAAAAGGTCAAGGTTCAAGCCGTAACGGTCGGGATTCCAACGGTCAACGGCGCGGAGTTAAAAAATTCAGCGGCGAAACGGTAAAAGCCGGCAACATTATTGTTCGTCAGGTCGGTACAAAATTCCATCCGGGTAAAGGCGTCGGAATGGGGAACGATTATACTCTTTTCGCTTTAACGGAAGGGCGTGTCCAATTTGACCGCGGCGGTCATCGGGTAAATGTTATCGGTTAACTGCGAGTTCTTTCCCGAACGTGAACGGCAGAATCCAACAACGGGATATTATACGGAATATTATGAAGTCGTATCGTGAAATTTTGACGTTGAACATTTCAAAGCGGATGGAATTTGTCAATATTACGCCGCAGGTTGTTGCTGCTGTGGGTAAAAGCGGTATTCGGGAAGGTCTGGTGTTGGTCAACGCAATGCATATTACGGCGTCGGTGTTTATCAATGACGATGAGCCGGGGCTTCATCAGGATTACAAAAACTGGTTGGAGCAGCTTGCCCCGTATGATCCGTCGCCGGCGCGTTACGCTCACAACCGGACAGGCGAAGACAACGGCGACGCACATCATAAACGTCAAATAATGGGACGTGAAGTTGTTGTAGCGTTAACCGAAGGAAAACTTGATTTTGGTCCTTGGGAGCAGATTTTTTACGGTGAATTTGACGGACGCCGCCCAAAACGAATTATGATTAAAATCATCGGGGAATAACTGTAATATTTCAAATGAAGGGAATTCCCCATTGTTAGGGTACCTCTAAAAATTCAATAAAATTATTTGTAAGTCCTTATTTTTTAATAGCAAAAATTTGTAAAACTGAATTTTTAGAGATACCCGATTGTTTTGTTCGGGAATAAGGTTGAAAATAAGGTTTGTCCTGCGTAATAGTTTGGCAAATGACTGAATAAATACCAAATTTCGTATCTGTCTATTTTAATTTTGAGTTTTTTGGTTATTGGGGCGTATGGGTAACGTATAGCATAATATTTTGAAGTAGTATTGCGTTATGTTGAGAAGGTAATTTATTTTTTGTTTTAATTATTGAGATTG
>JAITQV010000149.1 GCA_031288765.1 Planctomycetaceae bacterium | reverse complement strand
AGATAATGAACAGACGCTCCGGAATCTCTTAAAAATACACTGCCTCGTGATTTCTTATCGGTAACAACAAAATCTATATTATCGATATTTGGTTCGTAACCATAAGCCGAAAAATATTTGTTATAGATAAGCCCTTTGAGAGTCTCTTCATTCGGTTTATTTTTGTTTGTTGGCATGTTTTTCCTTTCAAAATGATAAAATATATGCAACGAATTAACTGTTTGGTTTAACCGTAATGAAAATTAAATTCAGGATACTGTACCGAATTACGGTAAACGCCGAAACCGTGTACAGATTAAGACAATATGTAGCAAAATCAAAATTGTACCGATTATTAACGGATAGCGGAAAAGTTCGGTGTATTGGGTATAAGTTCGTCCTTCGTGGATTGTTTTTTCGAGTTGATCGATTTCGGCGTAAATCCGTTCAAGAGCCTGAGTGTTTTGAGCATTGAAGTATTGACCGCCGGTCATTACGGCAACTTTTTCGAGTGTTTTTTCGTCGATGGATACGGATTGAACGGTAATACGTTGCCGACCGAACGGATCGGTTACAATATAGGGCGCCTCACCGGTTGAACCAATACCAATTGCGTAAACCTTAATTCCAAACGCTTTCGCAATTTCCGCCCCTTCCAATGGAGTTAATGTACCAAATGTTTGTTCGCCGTCGGAGAGCAGAATAATCACTTTACTTTTTGCCGGCGCATTTTTGATCCGATCAACTGCTTGAGCCAGTGCATCGCCGATAGCGGTCATATTTTCTTCTTCATAAAGACGTTGGTCAAGAAGGTTTCCCTGAGCATCGACGATTGGTTCCGGCAATCGGATTTGAGTCAGCATTTCGAGGAGCGTGGCGTGATCCAGTGTTAAGGGGCAGAAGGCATCAACATAACCGCCAAATGCCAACAAACCAATCATATCGTCTTTTCGTCCCGACAAAGAAGAATTGCCTGTAACAAAATCACGAAATGTTTTTTTAACGGCTTCGAGTCGATTAACCCGTTCACCGTTCAGTGTGAAATCAATTGCCGCCATCGAGCCGCTCCTGTCAACACATAAAACTATTGCGATACCTTCCGCACGGATTCGGTATTCTTCTTTGCCTGATTGTGGTCGGGCTAAAGCGACAATCCACAACACCATGCCCAAATAAAACAAACATGAAACAAAAAACGTACATTTCTGCACAAAAGTACGCGGCAAATTCCATAACAACGAAACATCACTAAATACAACACTTGCCGGTGATCGCCGAAATTTCAGAACGATTATCACTGCCGCCAACAGTATTAGGAACAAAAAATAATAAGGAGATTGAAAACGAAACATTGATTTTATGATAACCGTTTCATTATCATGTGGGAAACGGTTTTAGATTCGGTTTTATACACTATCGTGAACAATTGCGTAGATTTTACCGTTTCGGCACAACGAAGGCAAGACCCGTAAAAGCAGGATCACTCGGATATTTATTACACTCATTACATTTGAAAAATTTTTTTTGGGGGAATACGTGTTAAAGCGTTTTATCTTTAAAGGATTATTTGTAAATTAAATGTTCCCAATAGTATGATTGTAACCATTCAAGACCATTTCATTTCCATAAAGCAAACGTTCGAAAACCGGTTGTTTATTTCTTAATTTTACAACAATTACCGGAAAAACCGATTAATTTACCGGTATCTATTGCCAAAACCAAATGATTTGTTATTTTATTATTGATTGTGTTTTTGTCAAGATATGGAAAAAGTGAATTGTTAGATACTATTGTATTTATCGGCAATCTTGCGGGAAAAACCAATCTCAATCGTTTTATAAAATTATGAAACAAAATACTTTACTTGTTATTCTTTTATTTATTGTATTTTTTATTGGTTTTCTGAGTGGTTCGCTTTGGCAGACACTGCTTCAAAACCAATTACGAATTGTTACGGAGCCGTCGGTTGCGCCGGTTGTTTCTCCTGCAAGTACGGTTGTTATGGAAAACACCAACACAAAAAATATGGACACGGCAACACCGCAAAAATTAACAGAGGATGAACAAGTTACTCAAGCCTTAACCGATCCGGATTTTAAGCGGGTTCACGATTTTCTGATCCGCGAATATCCAATACAAATGAATCTGGAAAATAAAGATAAATAATTCCTGTTGATTTTACAATTTTTGTAATATTTCAACGGTTTGTTATTTTTTGTAGTAATTTTGATAAGATTCCGGCGGTGAAATATGTTTTTAGAAATTCGACGGTGATTGTTGTTACTTGGTAACCTTGTTGTTTTAGAGTTCGAAAGCAAAGTAAGGAGTTGATCGAACGAGCCGGCAAGACGGCAGAGAAAACAATATTACTAGTTTCGGAAATGAATCTTTCGGAGAATATTTTTGTTCAAAATATTGCTATTCATCTTGAACATTTAATTCCGGTCATGAAACAGATCGTTGACGTTGCGTTCAGAAATGAGAGCAGCGAAATTTTTTTTTCTATTACAGAAAAAATTTTACCAACGCAATCGTTCGGCGAGCGATTGCGTTTTAACTATAAACTTTCAGAAAAAAATTCTACTGAAATGTTATAAAAATCGAAAATTTTATTTTACCGCGATTACTCATCCTGAATAGCCGAACAAAGATGAGATATTCGGGTTATAGTTATTTGTGGATATTTCCGATTGTTTCGCGGATATTTCCTTTTCCGGTAATTGTTTCGGTTTGTTGTTGTCCCTCCGGTTCACAAACAGTAACACTGTTAAGGAAAAGCCGGTCAATAGTTCCATTATTGACGATCAATCGAAGCGGTGTTTCGGATTTGTTGACCTGTTCGACATCACGCAAGCGGAGATTTTTGACATTTGCCGTTTCATCAATCAAAATAGTTGGAGCCGCGCCGGACATCCATTCGCGGCGGGAAAGATTTTGTATTGATAAATTTTCAACCAGAGCAGCGGACGTAACCCAAACAATAGCATGACTACGGCGGGCGCTTTCATCCCAAGGTTCCGGTTTAATATCTTTTTCAAACTGTTTCGCTGAAAAAACGCCGTCAATCACAATGTCCTCAAACACCGTCGGTTCACCGGGGTGAACATTATGATGCGTGAACGAAACACCGTTGTAACGGAATGAACCGAAAATATTTGAAATACGGATACGTTTTACCGGATCCCCTGATGAAAGTAACCGTACTGCGGTATAACCATTGCTGCAGAAAAGTCCGTCAATCTGAATATCGGTAATGGGTCCTTTGGATATTTCGAAAATCTCCGAATCGTTAGCGTTAAGAGCCACCATATCGTCATTCGTATTGCCTTGAATATTCGCAACACGTCCCTGACTGCAATTACCGGCAATATGGACACAGTCCATATTGTTACGTTTCCCGTTATAATCAAAAGTAATATCCTGTACGGTAAACCATTGAATGTTACCGATATGAATACCGAATGTTTCCGAATCCTTGACGGTTAAATTTTCGACACGCAAATTTTTAACGTTCAGAAACAACATGACACAGCCAATATATTTATCGGGACTAAACGGTTCGGTTCGTTTGGCGCGTTCATGATAAATACAGGTTTGTGTAACATTGTTGCCGTCCCAGATACCGCCGATGACTTGAATATTTTTGTTGCCGTTTTCAAAATCATCATTGACAAGCAAATACTGACATGCTCCGTCAGCCAGACGCACGGTTGTATTGGGATCAAGCCGTAATGTCTGATCAGAATGTAACCGAAGCGGTTTACTGATCAAATAATACGTTGGCGGAGGCGGTAGATACACGGTATTTGCTCCGGTATCCAGCAATGCCTGAATTGCCGCTGTATCATCGTTAATTCCGTCACCAACCGGTTTCTCTTGAGCGGAAACCGCTGCTATGATTACCGGGAAAACGAAACAAAATAAAATACGTTTCATAATTAATAAAGAGGTTAGAGTAATAAAAATGATTGTAATTGTTTACGTCGGGAAAAAGGTTTAGGTGGTTCAAAAGGTTAGGCGATCACAGGCGAACATCGTTCACCGAACGATCACACAAAAAAACGAAATACAAAAAGCAGGAACACGGTAACGATAAAATATTAATAATGATACACATTAATTAAGGTTTATCGGAAAAATCTTTTAAATCAATAATTAGTTCTCCGCCGGTTTGTGTATCGACTTTGATTTCCAACGGAGTTGAAGCCGAAACAGTCAGCCGTTTGGGAATTACCTTGATTTTTTCAAGTTCCGTTTCCCGTTTGGTCAAATAGTCATCCAATTCTTTACCGGAAAGTTTTGAATCATCGACACCATCCGGCGGAAGTTGAACCGGTTTATCGATAACGACTTTGTACTTGCCGACCGGAGCACCGGATTCTTTGTAACTTGCCGATTGGGTTTGGATTTTAGCAATTCCTTGTGAATTGGTCAATGCCGTGATACTTAACGTACCATTTCCTTCGGGTGAATGAAGTGAAACATCAATTCCTTCCTGAGGGACACCGTTTTTAAGAACAGTAATTTGACAGGGAACTGTTTTCGGCATTCCTTCCGGTCGTTGTTGCTGACAACCGGAAAATACAAGAAGAGAAATAATCACAAAAATTCGTAAAGTGTACATAATTGTAATTTGTTATAAAAATAAAAATTTTTCATTAACAAACCTTTTCACTAACCGAATCAAACACAGAAAACATAGCAAAAACACCTTGTTTTTGTGATTGTCTAAATTACCTGCGTTTCATATTTTTAGGTTAGTAAAAAGGTCTAATCGTTTAATTTTGTTAAAAAGTGGTACTTTCGTGTCCGTCACGGGAACCAAGTGCGCCCCAAGCGCCAAACAGCGATGATCCGGAATTTACGGCGGCATTGGCAGTACCGGCGTCAATTGTTTCAGAAACAAAACGGACGGAGCCGTCCGCTAAACTAATATTCACACCGCCGTTATGATTACTTGTCGGTGTAAAAATACCAATATCGCCGTTGGTACGATGTAAGCAAGCCGGAGAATTGGGCGGTAATACTGTATGAAAACCGCTACAAAGAAAATGCCCGTCAACAAAATTCCAACCGAGAAAACCCCAATAATCGCCCGGATTAGTAACACCGGTGATTGAGGATTTATATTCGTATCCGTTACGTGTATTTAAGCAAACACTGCGATCGGAAAGATATTTATTTTGATACGTACCGGAAAAAACACTTCCGAGATTATTGATACCACCGTTAATTACGACGACGGTTGTAGATGTTGAGCTAAGCGCTCGCTCTGCAAACAAAGCAGTATTACTTGTTCCGTCGGAGATGACGCTCAAATTATACCAGGTACGATAACCGAAAACTCCGCGTCCCAAACTGATATATGCTGTACTACCGGCGGCAGTGGTTGCACTACCAAAGGAAGCAGGACTGTCACCGAGATTCATACGGTAATTTGTTCGCCCTGTTTCATAAATATCCGTCCGAATCTTGCCGTTGCCATCAGACGGACAAAGCAAGGCAACAACCTGAATCAGTTTAGGATTGTTGACTCCTCCGCCTTGTGCAACATTTGAGGAGACAGGACGATCAGAAGGGTTGTAAACATCTTCCGAACGAAAACGTTCGTAAAGAGCATTTTGTTCGATGAACGGCAACAGTGCCGCCAAACCGCTCCAACGGTCAAAATTTAATGAACCGGATGTTTTTCCAATAACCTGCCCGCTTGCAGAGACAAGAGCCTGGTGGACATCGTGATAGTTGTGGCAAGCGATACTTAGTTGTTTCAGGTTGTTCGTACATTGCATACGTCGTGCAGCCTCTCTTGCGGCTTGAACGGCAGGTAACAGTAACGCGATTAACACACCAATAATCGCAATTACCACCAGTAACTCCACCAGCGTAAACCCGTTTCGATATTCGGTTCGACGAACCTTCGAACGGAATTTACTGCCGGTACACAACATGACACACAGCATGAAACATGCTATGAGGCTTGCCATACAACATGACAAAAGGTTGTAAAAAAATTGGAACATCATAATTTTTCTCCTTGAGAAAAAAGGTAACATATTAACAGATTACATAACGTATAATCTGTTTTTACAAAAGTGGGAAA
>JAITQV010000096.1 GCA_031288765.1 Planctomycetaceae bacterium | reverse complement strand
TCCGAATTCATATTCTTGTGCAATGACAAAGTAATCGTGATTTCCGTCAACCGTAAAGTTATAGACCGTTATTCCTTCGGGAAATTCAACACGTTCTGTTGAAACGAGACTTGAGAGTTCGCCGTTTGCGTCAAGAAATACATCGCCAGCTCTTAAATCTTTCGCTTCAACCCAATAACCGTGTTCCGTAATTCCGAGATTCTCATGATACAATATTGTTCCGTTCTCGTCAACAACCTCTCTTGCCGCTCTTGATAAATCAGGATTGTTTGTTTCACTTTTTTGTTTTGTGCTCTCAAAAATAAATCCCAACGATTTTTAATAATTGACTAATTCCTCAATTTGCGTGTAATTTGTGTATTCGGTGGTTAATAAAAACAGACGCCTGATTACGTAATTGTTTTTCCACAATTCTTTATTATTGTGCAAAATAGAGACGACAACACCGTTGCCGTCGAGGTGGAGTTTTCTGACATTTCCGGTGATACGAACCGTCCCGTTGTTTGTGGCGGTAATAGATTCCATTCCTGCCCTTTATTGAGGAAACAAAACGGTCAAATTGCCATTTCTCGAAGACTTATTGATTTGTTGGTTATTAATTTTCTATCGATAGGAATTTCCTACGAAAATCATAATATTTCACTGAAATATTACAAAATTTCTTGAAAGTGCCGTTAAAAAAAGTGCCGTTAAAAAACAAGACAAATCATTACAAATTTCAGACAAATCATTACAAATTTCAGATTTGCCAGTTATCTTGTTCGATAATAGGGCTTTTGATTTTCAGACCGGGTTTTTCAATCAAAACAGTTGTTCCCGCCGGAATCGAATATGTCAGCCAAACACTGGAACCTATCACCGAATCATGACCAATCACCGTTCTTCCGCCAAGAACAGTTGCGTTGGCGTAAATAACAACATTGTCTTCGATAGTCGGATGCCGTTTTGTGTTACGGACTAACTCGCCGGTTTCATCTTTGGGAAAACTAATCGCCCCCAATGTAACACCTTGATAAAGTTTCACCCAATTACCAAGAATACTTGTTTCACCAATCACAATTCCCGTTCCGTGATCAATAAAAAAATGTTCGCCGATAACGGCACCGGGGTGAATATCAATTCCGGTTTTGCTGTGCGCCCATTCGGTCATCATGCGCGGAATTAACGGAATTTTCAAATCGTACAACGTATGAGCCAAACGATATACTGTAACCGCTTCAAGACCCGGATAACAAAAAATCACTTCATCCAACGACTTGCACGCCGGATCACCGGCATACGCCGCTTCCACATCCTTCGCCAATTTTCGCCGGATATCGGGAATTTGTTCTAAAAATTCAATCGTTTTTCGATGGGCGATTTGCTCTACGGAAGACAGTTTTTCCGGCTCGCACTGTTCGGTACTGCCTTCGCCGTGACAAAGCGCACGCTCAAAAAGAACAACAAGCCGGTCATGAAGCCGGTCAACAATTTCGCCGACATGATAAATCACGTTTGACGAATGCAGCCGGTCGCGGTTACGATAACCCGGATAGATAATCTCTTTCAGGTCTTCAATCACCTCAATCACAACACCGTAATTCGGCAACGGGCAATGGTCAAGGTGATGAGTCAATTTTGTTTCACGATACGATTCCACAATCCGGTTCGTCAATACCGGAAGTTCTGTTTTATGTTCAAATATGGTAAGCATAGAAATTTGTTAAAAAAATTCCCTTGTTTTTTTGTTGGAAGTTCACTCGGATAAATCGGGTTGAACAAGATTTAGGATAAAATTATACTGCCGTAATTGTAAATTAACAATCTTACCGCAACAAGCGGGAAAATTTTTTCACGAAGGTATAATCGCAGCATAATCAATGTCCATTCCACTTCAATTTAGCATAATCCGCGAACAATGTACAGGAACCCAACCGTAAAACGAATAAAATTTATACCGTAACGATTGAAGATAATACCGGCTTTTTGTTTATTATCCTGAACGGCTACTATTGTTCTTTACAATCTTGATTGCAAGTCATTGATTCCGAAAACCGGATATGATACAATCTTTAAGGAATTTGGAAAAAGTATTATCCAACGTAACAGCAGAATTATTGGAAAACTGCAACACAAATTTCATAACCCTATTTTCATTCACTTAGTTAAGGAAAAAATTATGAAAGACCTTGGCGAAGGAACTATCCGCCGTATCGACTGGCAGGAATTAACTCCGGTCGTTTTATTATTACGAATCTTCAATACGGCAACAGGAATTCGTGTTCTGTTTCTTTCTTTGATCGGTATTCTTCTAACATTGATTGCCGGTTACGGAATTAACTGCAACAGTTTCAAATCTCACGAAACAAGAAATTTTCAGGAACCGGTTTATATCGAACCTCTTCTCGGTTTTCAGAACCAACAACAACAGCAACAGATTTCGTTTCGGGAACATCCGGCGGAATATTCATGGCAATTGGTTCGGCGTTCGGTTCTTGTGCCTTGGGACATCTTTTCCATTGCCGGAATCCGGTTGTTCCGTCTTGAAGGCAATTCCATCGGGGCGTACACGGCTTGGTTTTTTGTGTTACTTTTTATCTGGACATTCTTCGGCGGAATGATTTGCCGGACAATTGCGTTGCGGTTAACTATTGACCAGTCCGAATCCGATAAAGAACTTTGGCAATTCATCAAACAACGGGGAACAGGATTTTTGAGTTCTGTAATTATTATTGTTCTTGGAATATTGTTTTGTTTGATTCCGATTAAATGTTTCGGTTGGCTTTTTGCGTATCCGGTTTTTGATTATTTAACGGCGGTTCTGTTTCCGGTTACAATACTTTTTGGTTTTTTTGTTATGATACTTGTGATTGGGTTATTTTTGGGTTGGTCTCTTCTTTTTGCTGCGGTAAGTGTTGACGGTTCGGACGGGTTTGATGCGGTGAGCAGAATGTTTTCCTACGTTTATCAAAGACCGCTTCATTATTTGGTTTATTGGACTGTCAGCGGTATTTTAGGAGTATTGGGATTTGTTTTCGTGTCAATTTTTGTTGACGGAATTATCTTTTTAACATATAAATTCGGCGGATTTCCGGTTCAGACGGCAATTTCGTCATTCGGCTGCTTAACGTTACCGGAAACTTACGCCGGATTGTCGCCGCCGGAAAATCTCATTTTAATTTGGTGCGCCATGGTTCAATTAATGAAACTCGCTTATGTTTTTGCCTGGTTCTGGACAAGCAGTGTAGCGATTTATTTATTGCTCCGGCGAAGTGTTGATGCAACACCATTTAACGAAGTCTATCGGCTCGCTCCTGCCAAACCGCGAACGTTACCAAAACTCTAACCTATATTGTAACGGTCTATTTTTATTAACCACAGAATACACGAAACACCCGGAAATTATAATTTTCGGAGAGAATATGGAATTTCAAAAACAGAAATCAAAAGAGATTTTAATAAAAGAATTTTAACAATTTATTAATTTCCATGTATTCAACAGTTAATAAATGGACGGTTACCTGACAGACCGGTTTCCATAAATATCTTAAAGGTTCAAAGGAAATTTCCGGCAATCTCTTGAGTGGTGTTGAAATTATGTTAAAATATTTCCACTGTCGAATTTCGGTTTTTTAATTTGTTTCGGTAAGAGTGTTTTTCAAATTGTGAAAATTCATTCGCTCAAAAACGATACGAAAACAATTTTCCAAGACAAATTTTCCGAAACAACAGTTATTAACAATAACATTTTTGAAACCAGTCATGGAGATTTTTCAATGATTTCACTTACCGACCATATACGGGAAATTCCTGATTTTCCGGTACCGGGGATTCTTTTTTATGACATTACCACTCTTATTCAAAATGGTGAACTATTTCGTGAAACAGTTCGCCAACTTGCCGAAAAGGTCAAATCTTGGGGTCAGGTTGATCTTATTGCGGCTCCGGAGGCTCGCGGTTTCATTTTCGCGGCACCGTTGGCAATAGAACTCGGTGCCGGTCTCATTCCCATCCGTAAACCGGGAAAATTGCCGTTCAAAACCGTTTCCAAATCTTATGATTTAGAATACGGAACCAATACCGTTCAAATGAATATTGACGCTGTTCAATCCGGGAAACGGGTTTTGCTTGTCGATGATTTGCTTGCAACAGGCGGAACAATGGAAGCTTGCCGGCAATTAGTTGCCGAGAGCGGCGGACAAGTTATTGGAGCCGTTTTTGTTATTGAACTGCTGCCCCTGAACGGACGTAACAAAATTAAAATGGAAAAAATAGAAACTCTTATCAAATACGAAAAATAAATTTCCTATTTTGTTATTTTGTTAAGAAAAATCAGGTTGAAAATAAGGTTTGTCCTGCGTAATAGTTTGACAAAGGACAAAACAGATACACGACGGGGGTTGCGCCGTGCGTTTTGAGTGTTTCCAAACATAAAATGGGAACGCATAAACCGAATTTGGGGTATCTATTCAGTGGAATGGTTCAACCTAACCTTATTTTCAACCTTATTCCCAAACAAAACAACCTTAGTAGCCCAAAATCCCAAACTCATCAACCTTATTACCCTATTAAAAAAATAAATTGACAAGGTAATAAGGTTAATTTTTTGAGGAAATTTTGGCTGCTAAGGTTGTTTAGTTAGAAAAATCAGGTTGAAAATAAGGTTTGCCCTGCGTAATAGTTTGATAAAGGACGAAACAGATACATGACGGGGGTTACTCCGTGTGTTTTGGGAATTTCCCAACATAAAATGGGAACACAACATCGGAAATTGGGAACGTATAAACCGAATTTGGGGTTTCCCAAACCGGATTAGGGACGTTCTTAAATGAGTTAGGGCGTGCCATAAATGAATTAGGGAATGCCATAAATGAATCAGGGAACGCCGTAAATGAGTTAGGGCGTGCCATAAATGAATTAGGGAACGCCATAAATGAATAAGGGAGAGCCATAAATGAGTTAGGGAAGGCCATAAATGAGTTATGGAAAGCCATAATTGAAGAAA
>JAITQV010000088.1 GCA_031288765.1 Planctomycetaceae bacterium | reverse complement strand
TTGTAATTACTCCTAGTAAAGGGGGTAAATATTTACAGATTACATAACGCGTAATCTGTTGTTGCTAAAATTGGGAAACAAACATTAGCCGAGAAACGGCAACAGAAATGTCACTCTTTACCAGGAGCGACACGGTTATAAAAGACTGGTTCCTTCCCACCGGCAAAAGTGGTGTATTACATGTGTTAAAATGTAATACTGAATTATACCCATGTAACGACACGCGACGCTCCCTTTGCGGGAGCCACGTAACTTTGTCATTACACAGTAATTTTCTACCCGGAAATCCGGTTGCCTGTAAAAAATTACAGTTCGCCGAAGCGACTTTTATAACAGTTGACGTACTCGATTATTTTTTTCACCCGAACAAAAATTCGGACTACTTATTTTTCAAAACGTAATTTAATCTCCTATATATTAAATTAAAAAATGGGAAATTAAGCATGGGTGAAATTATACCAATAAACCAAAACCTGTCAATCGCAATACCCCCAATCAATCACAAAGTCCCCAAAAATAATTTTTGTTAAAATTTTGTAATCATTAGATGGGTGAAAGCCCTTCAACGAAACGCTGCCTACCTGATGATTAACATTCAAGAGGTAGGCAACGATGAGTAAAAAACCTTCGCCAAACGGTTGCGGTCAATTTTCTTTAATCGCTTTCTCGATGTGTTGGATCACATCGCCAACCGTCGTAATATTCTGGGCATCGGATTCGTCAATGTTGATATTAAATTCCTCCTCAAAGGCAATCATCAACTCCGCAAGGTCAAGGGAATCAGCACCAAGATCATTGGCAATATCTGTTTCCGCCGTAATCGTTGCCGGATCAGATCCGAGTTGCCCGGCAATGATATTGATTACTTTTTCTTCTGTTGAAGCCATAAAATTAGTTAATAGTTAGTGGTTAATAGTTAGTAATTAATAACTAATAATGAACAATTAATAATAAATTGTGAAATAATGTAAAATAAAAACATTCGTAACCACAATCCGCAATTAACAATTCACTATTACCGTATCATTCCGCCGTCAATTGTCAAGACTTGTCCGGTAACAAAAGACGCCCCGTCACTGACAAAATACAAAACGGCATTCGCAATATCTTCGGGACGCCCAAAACGCCCCAAAGGAATACGATTCTTTATCTCCAATTTCAACGGCTCCGGCAAAACCGCCGTCATGTCCGTTTCAATAAAACCCGGCGCAATCGCATTGACCGTAATATTTTTGCCCGCCAATTCCTTTGCCGCCGTTCGCGTAAAACCAATCAATCCGGCTTTGGACGCCGAATAATTCGCCTGACCTTTATTACCAATCAATCCGCTAATACTCGTAATATTTATAATCCTGCCTTGTTTCGCACGGCGCATCGGTTTGGAACACGCCCGCGTCATAAGAAATGGTCCGCGAAGATTAACCCCAATCACTTCATCCCACTCTTCGTCCTTCATCGCCCCAAGCGGCACGTCCCGCGTAATTCCGGCACAATTAACCAAAATGTCAATCTTCTCGAACCGCGTTAAAATACTTTCAACCGTTCGCTCCACTTCTTCCGTTTTGGAAACATTACAAAGATACCCTTCCACTTCCTCCTGAAATTCACGCGGAAGTCTTCCGGTCGTATCATTTCTTGCCCGGCAAATTTCTTTGATTGCCAAATTCAATTTTTCGGGATTGGTTCCGATACACGCAATTTTGGCTTCGCAACTTGCAAGAGTTTTGGCAATCCCAAGCCCGATTCCGCGTGTGCCGCCGGTAATAACAGCCACACGATTACGCAAATTTATTTTATACATCAATAACTCCATTACATTTAATTTTACGGTCGATTCGCTTTAATAATCCCCGAAGAACACGACCCGGTCCGACTTCATAAAATGTGTCAAAACCCTGTTCGAGGAGTTTTTTCATGGAATTTTCCCAAAGAACCGGACTAAGAATTTGTTTTATGAGAATTTGCCGGATTTCGTCCGGATCATCATGCGGTTCCGCATCAACATTGCTGATAACAGGAATACGCGGTCGATTCATTTTGGTTTCCGATAACACCTGAGCCAATATTTCCACAGCAGGTTTCATAATAGGAGTGTGAAACGCTCCGGCAACCGCCAAAGGCACCGCATGAAATTTTCCGGCGGCGGAAAGTTCCGCAATTCGTTCACAAGCATCGTTGGTTCCTGAAATAACAATATTGCCGGGGCAAAGGATATTGGCAACCTGCAAAACTCCATTACCGCGGTTTTCATTACAAATGTTTATGACTTCGTCGAGTTCTTTTCCGATAATACTGACCATACCGCTGGGTGTTGTGTCGGAAGCCGCCTGCATTGCCTGCCCGCGCTTTTGGACTAAACGAAGTCCGTCTTCAAAACTCAAAACACCGGCAAAAACCAACGCCGTATATTCGCCAAGACTTAAACCCGCCGCCGCTTCACAATACTCCACCGTTTCCGGTTCTTTCGCTTTCAAAAATTCCAACACGGCAATACTCAAGGTAAAAATTGCCGGTTGGCTGACAACGGTAGAATCTAAATTTTCATCGGGATCTTCAAAACAAATTCGGGCTAAATCGTAGCCAAGAGTTGAATTAGCCCGTTCGAAGATTTCCTTTGCCGGAGCAAATTCTTCGACCAACGCTTTTCCCATTCCGACCGATTGCGCGCCTTGTCCCGGAAACAGTAAGGCAATTTTAGCCATTGCTTCGATAATAGGGATATTTGAATAAAAGACAAACGTTTTGTTTTATTCTTTAGGAATAACGACCTGGCGTTTCATGTAATGCCCGCATTTCGGACAAACAACATGAGTCGGAATCGCCGTACTGCAATCCGGACAATTTGTTCGCTGAATAAGGGCTTTGTGATCATGGGCACGTCGAGAACCGCTTCGGGCGTTGCTGTGTTTACGTTTTGGAACTGCCATTTTTATTCGTGTGTGTATTGTTGAAAAAATTTTATAATTGAAAAATCAATCATTGTTTGCAGTATGATAGGGAAAGTGGGCTTACCTGTCAAGTGGGTGAATCGGCGAAGTTGACATTTTTTTGAAAAATGTCTCAAAGGAAATGAAAGAATCGGTAATGATTCCCTAAAATCCGCACAACGGGTTGTTGTTCTCCGAAGCGCGCTGAATTAAATCGGCGAAAGTAATGTTGTTTAAAAAATCCTGACGGCATTTTTCGGCGTCGTTCCAAATGTTACCGAGTATTATTGCGGCTCCCGATTCGGTATTGGTTTGGTTTAATGTTCGTTTTCCGTTGTTGACCGGAGCATCAATAATGTTCATCACCTGACCGAGCGTTACATCTTCCGGTCTTTTCTTCAATCTATAACCGCCGGTTGCCCCCCGTGTACTTTCAACAATATCCGCGCTTTTGAGTTGGAGCAGAATTTGCACGAGGAAACGCGGCGGAACGGAATGACGTTCGGCAATATTACGGATACGAACCGGTTCCGCCGAATTGATGTGGATCGCCAGATCCATTATGGCAATACAGGCATATTCGGTCTTAGCGGAAATTTTCAGGGACATGGTATCTCTTAAAGCAAATATACTGAAAAACGATTTTATTTTTCGGTTACCGAAGTAACAACCGCCCAACACGGCAACGGCTTAAACAAAATCAAAACCTTACACCTCTTCAGCAAAATATTATCAATAAACACTAAAAAAGAAAGGTTTATACTTAGAGCGGAAACAAATTTGTCATCATATTATACTTGGAACGGCAGGAAATAATCCTTTATTGTAATGGTTCGGCGGAATTTTGGAGGACAACTATGATGTTAAAAATCAGGAGGATGGATAAACGGTAAATTTCATACTTGTTTTTTTGCCAATTGCTTTTTCAATTCTTTAATTAGTTTATCTTTTTCTTCGAGTGCTTTGTCTTTTTCTTCAAGTGCTTTTTTGTTTTTTTCAATTACAGTTTTGTTTTTTTCAAGTGCTTTATCCTTTTCTTTAAGTGTTTTGTCTTTTTCTTTGAGTGCTTTTTTGCTTTCTTTAATTACTGTTTTGCTTTTTTCAAGTGCTTTTTGGTCTTTTGCATGTATTTTGCTTTGTTCGACGATAAGTCGTTCCTTGTCTTGAAGTTCTTTCATGAAATCGTCTTCCATTTCCATTTCGGTCTGAACTTTCACATCGCCCGACGCCATGCGAAGACGACGAATAATAGGGCGGAACGTTTCCGGGTATTCGTTTTCGTCCACATTTAAAGTATGGCGATTGACGGTACAATTTCCTTGATCGAAGATGCTCAACAGCTTTTCAACATCGTTACGGCGGCGTTGTTTCAGTTGGTCGAGTTGAATAATCCACGAACGGTGGTGTAAGCCTTCGATAAATTCGTTTGTAACCTCCAAACTTTT
>JAITQV010000042.1 GCA_031288765.1 Planctomycetaceae bacterium | reverse complement strand
GGGAATTATTTGCTACTGAGGTTGTTTTGTTAGAAAAATCAGGTTGAAAATAAGGTTTGTCCCGCGTCATTGTTCAAGAAATGACAGAATTGAGGCGAAAAACCGAAAAAAACATGCGTGAGATAGCGTTTATCACAGATGTAATGGTTTTCATCACATCTGTAATAAGTTTCATCACATCTGTGATAGGTTTCATCACATCTGTAATAAGTTTCATCACATCTGTAATAGGTTTCATCACATCTGTGATAGGTTTCATCACATCTGTAATAGGTTTCATCACATCTGTAATAGGTTTCATCACATCTGTGTTTTCCGGCTTTGGTAACATCTTTTTCTGCTCTTAAAGGTGAGGAATTACGCTGTATTCATGTCCTAACATGATACAAATCAAGGGTATCTATTCCGTCGTAACTGCCTATTATTATTAACCGCAGAATACGCGGAACACACGGGAAAATTCATCCGCAGATTACGCAGATTTTCACAGATATAGATTTTCAGTAATATTTCAGCGGAATTTGCCCAAACGTATGGTAATCGTTTCCGCCAACCTTACTTTCAGCCTGATTTTTCCAAACAAAACAACCTTAGTAGCCCAAAGTCCCAAACTCATCAACCTTATTATCTTATTAAAATAATGTATCTATTCAGTGATTGGTACTGACAATAAGGCTAGACGACTGAATAGATACGGTATTTTTAAGTTAGCGAAAAGGTCTATTGAATCAATAAAAGTTTCTCCCAAAGTTTCTCTTGACGGAATGCGAGAAAGGAATATAATTAGATAATAATTTATCGATAATAGGCTATTGAATAATTTGACCAGCCTGCCGACAAATTTAGCCGACATCGAAAATACCATTTCTATTTTTGTATTCTCTTGAATAGTTACCGGCGTTATACGAAAAGTTTTGGTCGTATTAAAAAAAGTTTATCGATTTTTAAGAAAGGAAAACATTCCTATGAAAAATCATAGTTTGCCCGAAACATCTGTTGTATCCGATTCCGCATCCGAGTCTGTTGTTAAACATCAGGATGAAACGAATAAGGATCGTACAAATTTGGCAGCGGCGTCTTCGGCTTTTGCGAACCCTGTTGTCAACACCCCCGAATCGCTCAACGAAATGATGGAACGCGTTCGCAACGCCCAACGAATTTACGCAACATACACGCAGGAAAAGGTTGACGAGATTTTCCGTGCGGCGGCACTTGCGGCGGCGGCGAAACGTATTCCGCTTGCGAAGGCGGCGGTTGAAGAAACACGGATGGGAATTGTTGAGGATAAAGTGATCAAAAATCACTTTGCTTCCGAATACATTTTCAACAAGTTTCATGACGAAAAAACCTGCGGTTTAATCGAACATGATGCTGAATTTGGAGTCCGCAAAATTGCCGAACCTGTTGGAATTGTTGCCGGAGTTATCCCGACAACAAACCCGACCTCAACCGCAATCTTCAAAGCCTTGCTCGTATTGAAAACCCGAAACGGTATTGTTTTTTCTCCGCATCCGCGTGCGAAAAGATGTACGGTTATGGCGGCGGGATTGATTCTTGAAGCGGCGGTTGCCGCCGGTGCGCCGGAAGGAATTATCGGCTGGATTGACGAGCCGACGGTTGAATTATCCCGCCAACTCATGTCGCATCCGTACATTAATCTTATTCTTGCAACAGGCGGTCCCGGCATGGTTGTTGCGGCTTATTCTTCGGGGAAACCGGCGATTGGCGTCGGTGCGGGGAACACTCCGGCAATCATCGACGAAACCGCCGATCTCAAAACCGCCGTCAACTCCATCCTTTTGAGTAAAACCTTTGACAACGGCGTTATTTGCGCGTCGGAACAATCTGTTGTTGTCGTCAAAGATGTTTACAGCGAAGTGCGCAAAGAGTTCTTGTTGCGCGGCGCGCACATTGTCAACAACGGGGAACGCGACAAACTCCGAAGTCTTATTCTCAAAGACGGAAAAATTAACGCCGAAATCGTCGGTCAATCCGCACACAAAATCGCGAAGATGGCGGGGTTCGATGTTCCCGAAGCGACAAAAATTCTTGTCGGCGAAGTGGAGAAAATCGGGAGCGAAGAGCCGTTATCGTTTGAAAAACTTTCGCCGGTTCTTGCGATGTATTCTGCGGAAAATTTTGAGAATGCGGTTGAGAAATCGATTGCGTTGATTCGTTTTGCCGGCATGGGTCATACGTCCGTGCTTTACACCAACCCGAACAACGCCGACCGGATTGAGATGTTCGGCAAACGCGCCACAACCGGTCGCGTTCTCATCAACCAACCGTCAAGTCAGGGCGCCATCGGTGATTTGTACAATTTCCGTTTGGAGCCGTCTTTAACATTGGGTTGCGGAAGTTGGGGCGGCAACAGTGTAAGCGAAAATGTCGGCGTGAAACATTTAATCAATGTCAAAACAATCACGGAACGCCGTGAAAATATGTTGTGGTTCCGGGTGCCGCCGAAGATTTTTTTCAAAAGCGATTGTTTATCTATTGCGTTGGAGGAGATTCGCGGGCGCAAACGGGCGTTTATTGTTACTGACGCGCCGTTGTTTAATCTGGGTATTCCCGACAAGGTTGCGAACACGCTGGAAAATATCGGAATTGAACCGGAGATATTTTTTGAAGTTTTACCCGATCCCGATTTAACAACAATCCGCAAGGGAGTTGATCGGATGAAATCGTTTCAGCCGGACGTGATTATTGCGGTTGGCGGCGGCAGTCCGATGGATGCGGCGAAAATCATGTGGCTGCTTTACGAACATCCCGAAGTCCGTTTTCAGGATTTGGCGTTACGGTTTATGGATATTGAAAAGCGCGTTTTCAAATTTCCGAAACTTGGGGTAAAGGTATTATTTGTTGCGATTCCGACAACATCCGGTACGGGCAGCGAAGTAACACCTTTTGCGGTTGTTACGGATGACACGACGGGTCAAAAATATCCGATTGCGGATTATGAATTGACGCCCGATATTGCGATAGTTGATCCTGCGCTTGTGATGACGATGCCGAAGAAGTTGACGGCGTATTCGGGGATTGATGCGTTGGTTCATGCGTTGGAGGCGATTGTTTCTGTTGCGGCAACAGATTATTCGAATGCATTGGCGTTGGAGTCGGCGCGAATTTTGCGGAAGTATTTGCCGTCGGCTTACGAAAACGGTCAAAACGATGCGAAGGCTCGTGAAAAAGTACACAATGCGGCAACAATGGCGGGAATGGCGTTTGCGAATGCGTTTCTTGGGTTATGCCATTCGATGGCGCACAAACTGGGTGCGGAATATCATTTGCCGCATGGATTAGCCAATGCGTTATTGATTGAGCAGGTGATCCGGTTTAACGCAACGGAAGCGCCGCGAAAACAAGCGGCGTTTCCGCAATACGGTTATCCTGATGCGACGGCGCGTTATGCACGGATGGCGCGGTATATGGGGTTGAATGTTGGTTACGGTGATGTGTCCAATGAAGAGATGACGGAGCGTTTGATTGAGGCGTTTCGGGAGTTGGGTGAGCGGTTGGAGATTCCACATTCGATCAAGGATGCGGGGGTTGATGAAAAGAAGTTTTTTGCGAATTTGGACGAATTGGCGGAGGAGGCATTTGACGACCAATGTACCGGAACCAACCCGCGTTACCCGCTCATTTCCGAAATCAAACAACTTTACACCAACGCCTATTACGGAACACGAAAAAAAGTGTAATACCGCCGGCTATTTTACATTTTGGGGGAATCATTGACGTCAATAATCGGGAAATAGGTGATTCCGCTCAATATTCTAGGGGGATTTCAAAGGGGGTTGGCGGGTTTGCCGAAGATTCCGGCACATGTGCCAAGAACTCCGGCACATGTGCCAAGACTTCCGGCACATGTGCCAAGGACTCCGGCACATGTGCCAAGGACTCCGGCACATGTGCCAAGGACTCCGGCACATGTGCCAAGAACTCCGGCACACGTGCCAAGGACTCCGGCACATGTGCCAAGAACTCCGGCGCGTGTGCCGAATATTTTGCCGAACATTCGCTTACCTTTGGATTTACAACCCAAAAAACCGTTGCCCGATACAATCTTTTGGGCGCGATCAACAGGATTGACAGGATTTTATGCGGAGAATGCCGCAACCTTGCAAAAATTTTTCGCAAACCGTCGCAATTGTTCGGCGAATGTTCGCCGATCTTTTGATTAACCATCCAAAAAACCGTAAATCCTGCCGTTGCCAACAACAAAAACTACCTAAAAATCCGGTAGCCACAACCCCCAATCCGTAATTCCCAATAACACGTTTGCAAATGATGGAACAAACATGAACATTAAAATCTTGATAACTGGAATGATTGTTGTCTGTTTTGTTTTTCTTGGCAACCGGCAGAGAATGTCCGATACGTTTTATAAAGAAATAAGGCAATTGGAATGGAAAGGGACGGATTCCGATAAGTTTTGAGCGGTTATTCGGAACAGAACACCGGTTATGACAACAATTTCAACATACCCATCTTACGGTTCGACATTTTCACCGGTTCCGCCCACCGGAACCGCTCCGTCACAAGGAGCAGTATTGTCTTTTTCGTCCCCGATTCGCAAAACTTACACAATGTATTACGGAACAAAGAGCGCAACCTTTACTCCGTCAGCATATCCGACGGAATCTTCCGGCACTTACCAGCTTTCTAAACCGGTTAAAATCACAAAACCGGAAGTTGTGCGGCAAACCCCAACCGCCCAAACCCCAATTCCCGCCTCAACCGCCCGAATCTACGGCAACACAACTTCGGAAATGTCCGTCTATAAACCGGGTAACAATACGGCGGCAGCGTGGTATTCCCCCACAAAAGGGAAAATAGTTACCGCCAATACCTTTTGCCCGACCTGTTCGCAACCGGCGGTTTACCAAGGGAATATTGTAGGGAATATTGTGAGATATTGACGGATTGATTAACGAAAGAGATCGGCTTCAATCAGATAGGGCGTTTCGCCGGCAGTGTCCTTTTCGTTGACGTAAAACGTACCGCCGACACGGACAAGACCGGTTCGGTAAGGAACTTTGAGACCGCCGGAAAGGATGACTTCAATCATTTCAGTCGGGTTTCTGGTGGTTGAACCGAACTTACCCTGCTCAATGGCAGGAACTAACATAAACCGGTCAATGTCCGTCATTTGCCGAGTCGGATACATATAGCCTTCGATAAAAACAGGAACTTCGGAAACGCGGAGACCTTGTTCGTTGACAAGAGGCGTGCGATCAATGATTTCTTGAGGGATTCGTCCGGTTTTGGGATCGGCGGCTAATTGGGCAAAACCGATTTCAATATAACCGGGCGGTATTTCAAAAGAATAAGCGTAAATCTGGTAGGAAATACCGGCAATTGCAAAAATCAACGATAACGCCACTCCGGCAGTTGAAACACCAAGCCCGCTCAATTCTTCCGCAGCCTGTAAGATTTTCCTTATTGCCAGAACTCCCAGCACAATTCCCAACAACGGGAAAATAAGGAATATTAAACTGATAAAAGTTAAAACGGAAAGACAACCCAATATTAATGAGCCGACAGATTCCGCTGTTAAAGAGCGGTAATCGGGATTCTCGTTGGGTTGAACTTCGTCGTGATCCTGATAATAACCCTTTAAGGCATCATCAAATTCCGTCCGGTGTGGTTTGGGGTCGGCTGGTTTGCTCATAAAAATCCTAAAAATACTAGTTTATTGAAGTAATTGAACAATAGCATTGAGATCATTGGGAACGGAAATAGGATGGTTGGCAAACTCTGCCGTTTTGACACCGCGTTTACCAAGAACATTTTCAAAAAATAGTGTATCGGTTCCGTGATACGCAACCGTTGCGTTCGGATCTTTGAGTTGATGACCGGTCAAAATGCACACAACCCGCTCCGATCTTTCAATCACTCCCTCCGCAACAAGCTTTTTTGTTCCGGCAACAGCGGCAGCACTCGCCGGTTCACAACCAAACCCGCCCGCTCCAACTTGCGCCTTCGCATCCAAAATCTCTTGCTCCGTCACCTCGCGTACAACTCCATTACAAAAATCCAACGCCCGTAAACATTTCGACAAATTGACAGGACGATTGATCTCAATAGCACTGGCAATTGTTGATGCTTTCCGATCTTCGGCGGTCATGCGGTCAAAGAATTTTTTCGCGTGAACTTTATCGTAATTGCCGCCGTTCCAGCGCAGCCCTTCCTGTTCATAAAGCCGGTACAACGTATCGGCTCCGGCGGCGTTGATAACCGCAAGACGCGGAACCTTTTTAATAAGACCAAGTTTGTGCAACTCAATAAACGCTTTACCGAAACTGCTCGAATTTCCAAGATTGCCGCCGGGAACAACAATCCAGTCCGGCGGTTCCCAGCGTAAGGCTTCCAGAACACGGAACATAATTGTTTTTTGACCTTCGAGCCGGAACGGATTGACGCTATTGACCAGATAAATACCGAGTTCTTTGGAAACTTCCTGAACCCGCAACATCGCATCGTCGAAATCGCCTTGAATCTGAATGGTTTTCGCTCCGTAGTCCAATGCCTGCGAAAGTTTACCGTAAGCGATTTTACCGGAACCAATGAAAATAACCGATTGCATCAGATTGGTGTAAGCCGAATAAACCGCCAACGACGCGCTTGTGTTTCCGGTCGAAGCACACGCCGCACGTTTCGCACCGACAAAAGCACCGTGTGAAAATGCGGCGGACATTCCGTTGTCTTTGAAACTGCCGGAGGGATTCAGACCTTCGTATTGCAGGAACAGCCGGTCGTTGTTCAAACCGGTAAACGGAGCAACCCGACCGGCTTGTTGGAGAAGCGTCTGACCTTCGCCGATAGTGATGCAACGGTATATCGGTAAAAACGGCAGCAATTCGTGAAAACGCCAAACACCGCTTAACCGATACGGATTTGATCGTTCCGCCCAGTACGTTTCGAAAAACTGCAAACTTTTCGGCGGCTGTAACCGATCCCAATCATATTCAATATCCAGAAGCTCGCCGCATTCCGGGCAAGCATGATGAATTTCCTCAATACCGAATGTTTTATTACAGTTCGGGTTAATACAATGTTGATAAGCAGTCATAGAAGACTTTCAGCGGATAAAGGTGAAAATGTAAAAATCTCAAAACATGTTCAATAAATTGGACATTCAGACGGGTATTTTACTCTAAGCATTGTTTTTTTCAAGAGAGGCGGCAATAACGAGGTAACAATAAATCTCTTTTTGAAAGACAATCCCTTCCGCCGTCTTAAAAGGAATTTTCCGAAGGGGCGTTTTCCTTATCAACCGCAACAGTTTATAATGATTGCATTGTTGTACCCGAAAAAACCGGTAAACCATGACATTAACTTTTTAACGAACCTTTTAACCGATATGATTAAACTTCGCCGTGTTTCCGTCCATAATTTAAAGGGAATTGATCTTGATTTGCCGTACCGGAAATTGATTGTACTTTGCGGGCGAAGCGGAAGCGGAAAAAGTTCGCTTGCTCTCGACACGCTCTACGCCGAAGGACAACGCCGGTATATTGAAACTTTTTCCGCTTCCGTACGGCAATTTCTCGAACGGTTGGAAAAACCGGACGCGGAACGAATTGACGGTATTCCGCCTGCTGTGGCGGTAACCGCCGGATCATTCCGTAACGCCCAACGAAGCACCGTCGGAACAGTTACGGAAATAAACGCCTATCTGGGATTACTCTTTGCCAAAATCGGACACATTTTTTGCCCGCAATGTTCCCGTGAAGTTCGAATTGATACACCGCAAAGTATTTTGGAATTTCTCCGTTCGGCGTTTTCGGACGGAAATCAACAAATTCGGATTGCGTTTGCGCCTCCGCTTGATTCGGATCGGGAAATATTTGAAATGACATGGAAGGAACGCGGGTTTGTTCGCGGAAGTGTTTACGGAAGTATTGACAGAAGTATTGACGGAAGTGTATCGGAAACTTCTTTTCGGTTGGACGAAGGCGGTATTCCGCCGAAATTGTATCAACAAGGACAAAAAAAAGAACAGGAATTACTGCTCCTTGTTGACCGGTTAATGTTGAACGCCGAAGAAGAACGGATAACCGATTCGCTCGAAACCGCTTTGGAACACGGAGAAGGTGTCTGTGTTGTTTTGATTCAACGCAACAAAAATGATCGTGAATCATTTGAACGGTTGGTGTTTTCGCGGCATTTTTCGTGCGCAGCCTGTAATATTGATTTTCCGGTATTGGAACCGAAATTGTTTTCGTTTAATAATCCGCAGGGAGCCTGTCCGGTTTGTGAGGGGTTGGGTTTTGTCAAAGGAGTTCCGTGTTCGGATTGCGGCGGAACACGGCTGCGTCCTGAAACACTCGCAGTAAAAATTCTCGGCAATACGTTTCTCAATACCGCCGTAAATATCGCAACACTTTCCGATATGAAAATCACAGACTTAATCCGTTTCTTTGAAACCTTAGATTTACCGGAACAAGAACGCCGATTAGGAAAAACTCCTTTGGAACAGATTCGGCTTCGTCTTAGATTTTTGCAACAAGTCGGGTTGGATTATTTATCGTTATCGCGACCGGTACCGACACTTAGCGGCGGTGAGCAACGCCGGACGGCGTTAACGGCGGCGCTTGGTTCGAGTCTTGTGGATATGTTGTACGTTTTGGATGAACCGTCCATCGGTTTACATCCGGCGGACACCGATAAATTGTTACAGTCCATCCGGCAACTTCGGGATCAGGGAAATACAATTATTCTTGTGGAACATGAGGAAGCGTTTCTTTGGGCGGCGGATCATCTTGTCGAAATCGGACCGGGTGCCGGCGAATCCGGCGGTCATATTGTGTTTCAGGGAACCGTTCGGCAAATGCTCCATGATCCCAACAGTTTAACCGGAAACTATCTTGCCAAAATGCGCAACAATAACATCCCTTTAACACGGCGAATTCCCGAATACGGAGTGATTGAAATTACCGGCTGCCGCGGGCATAATCTGAAAAATCTTACTGCCGTATTTCCGCTTGGAATGTTGTGTGTTGTCAGCGGTGTGAGCGGGGCGGGCAAAAGTTCGCTTGTACAAAAAACATTGTATCCGGCTTTATGCCGGCATTTTGGTAATAAAAATATTCCGGACGGTTTACCGTTTGATCGGTTGATTATGAACGATTGGATTGGCGATATTGTTCTTGCCGATCAGAACCCGATTGGTCATTCGCCGAGATCAAATCCTGTAACATATCTGAAAATTTTCGATGATATCCGCAATATTTTTGCCGCAACAGCGGACGCCCGAATCAAAAATCTAACGGCAAGTCAATTCAGTTTCAATATTGAAGGCGGACGTTGTGAACATTGCAAAGGCGACGGTTCGATAGTGATTGACATGCAATTCCTGCCGGACATGCTTGTTCGTTGTCCGCAATGCCGAGGCAGGCGTTACCGTTCCGAAATTCTTGAAATTTTGTATCGGGGCAAAAATATTGCCGAAGTATTGAATATGACGGCACGTGAGGCGTTTACTTTTTTTCGAGGGCAAAGTAAAACGCAACATAAACTGAAACGGCTGCTTGATGTCGGTCTTGATTATATTCGGTTGGGGCAGCCGATAAACACTCTTTCCGGCGGTGAATCGCAACGGCTCAAATTAGCCGCCTATTTGTTACAAACGGGAAAAGGACATTCGTTGATTCTGATGGATGAACCGACAACGGGATTACATTTTGCTGATATTGTACAATTACTGGATTGTTTTAACGCTTTAATTGAAACGGGACATTCGTTGATTGTTGTGGAGCACAATCTTCAGGTGATTCGGGCGGCTGATTATGTTATTGATTTGGGTCTTGGAGCCGCGGACTCCGGCGGAGAAATTGTTGCGCAAGGAACACCGGAAGAAATTGCAATTTCGGAACGGTCATTAACCGGCAAGTTTTTACGAAATCCGGTGCAGCATATTGATACTCTGTAGGAATGTATCCTCAAAATACCGCAAACGATTAACGGTTGTTGGTAATCAAGGGGAAAGGTAGGCAATTGTTCGCCGAACAATTGCGCCGGTTTGCAAAAAAATTTTGCAAGGTTGCGGTATTCTCCACTATCAATTTTCCACCCAACACAACATCCCTAACGAAATATTCATTTTCCAACCCTAAACAATTGCCAAAATACCTTGTTTTTTAATTTTGTGTGTTTTGAAAAGGTGGTTTTTAGAAATTCCCAGTAATATTTCGGCGGAATTTGTCCAGACGTAACGTGTGGTAATCGTTTCCGCCAACCTTATTTTCAACCTAATTTTTCTTACGAAACAACCTCAGCAGCCAAGAAGTCCACACACGATTAACCTCATTAAAAAGGTAAAAAATGAGGCAATGAGTTCGGATTTTGAGGAAATTTGAGGAAAATTGCTTGCAATTGTTGTTAAATTAGGAAAAATAGGAGGTTTATTTGGCGTCATTATTCAACAAATGGCGGAATTGAGGCGAAAAACCGAAAAAAACTCTCGAGAGATTTTTTTTATCTCTCGAGAGATGGATTTCATCTCTCGTGAAATGGACTTCATTTCACGTGAAAAAGAGTCCGTTTCTCCTGACTTTTTCGTGATTCCTCTCGAGAGACGGGTTTCATCTCTCGTGAGATAGGTTTTATCTCTCGTGAAATGGTTTTCATCACACGTGAAATAATTTTAAAAAAACGTTTTTTTGATTTTATCTC
>JAITQV010000643.1 GCA_031288765.1 Planctomycetaceae bacterium | reverse complement strand
TGCAATTGCTCATCAATATTGTTGTTGTAGGCAACTTCCGCATGGCTCAGCAAATCGCTGAGCTGGTCAAGATACTTTGAATTCAGTTGCCATTCGGTTGCATGTTCTTCGCAATTCCTGAAAATTGTTTTCACCCATGCGAGAAAATCGCCGTCTTTTCGGGGCATATACCCGGTGTTATTTGTTGTCATGGTGTACTCCTTTATAAAAGGGGGTTCAAATTAATTGTCCAACGGACGGAAAAAATCAAAACAATAAAGTACATTAACGTTCTTCAACAGGTAATTGAAGTTCTTCAATCGTTTAATGAAGTTCTTCAATCGGTCATTGAAGTTCTTCAATTGGCTAATGAAGTTCTTCAACAGGTCATTGAAGTTCTTCAATCGGTCATTGAAGTTCTTCAATCGGTCAATGAAGTTCTTCAATCGGCTAATGAAGTTCTTCAACCGGTAATTGAAGTTCTTCAATCGTTTAATGAAGTTCTTCAATCGGTCAATGAAGTTCTTCAATCGGTCAATGAAGTTCTTCAATCGGTTAATGAAGTTCTTCAATTAGTCAATGAAATTCTTCAATTGGTTAATGAAGTTCTTCAATCTGTCAATGATGATCTTCAATTAGTCAATGAAGTTCTTCAATTGGTCAATGTTGTTCTACAATTTCCATGTATTCTGTGGTTAATAAAAATAGACAGTTGTTTTTTTACCTTTACGAAGCGGCAAGACGAACTTGTTCTTTCATAAAGGCGAGAGCGTCGGTCGCCAATTGCAATTCATTGACGTACATTTTTCGCCAAATTTTTGTTGCGGCGGCTAATTTGGGCAATGCCTGCCCAAATGCCTCAACAACAAGCCAGCCGTCATAACCGATTTCCCGCAATGCCGTAAAAGTTTCCGACCATCGGACGCCGCCTGTTCCGGGAGTGGAGCGGTCATTTTCGGAGATGTGAACATGGAACAGATAATCTTTGGCGGCGCGAATCGCCTGCGTAACACTTTTTTCTTCGATATGAGCGTGAAAGGTATCGTACATAACACCAAAAGCGGGATGATTTAGTTCTTTGGCGAAACGTACATTGTCGGCGGTACAATTGATGAAATAGGCTTCGAAGCGGTTGAGGGCTTCCATCGCGATTTTGACGCCGACATTTTGGGCATGTTCGGCAACTTCCCTCATTCCGTCAATCGCCCATTTCCATTCGTTGTCATTGGGACCGGAACCGGTGAAAACTCCAAGCGCCGAAACAGAATTTCCCGCCATTACCGGACACCCCGCCGCCGCACAACAATCGAGAATTTTTTTATTGGTATTGATTCCTTGTTGGCGGATTTTGGGGTCATTGGAAATCATGTTATTTTCCGGAGAATAGGCACAGGTTGCGGAACGTAACAGCCCAAGCTCATCAAGTTTTTTTCCCCAACGGGCGGCGTTGGCGACATCATCGTCGAACATCGGTAATTCGATAATGTCGTAACCGATTTTTTTAATTGTATCAAGGACGGGAAATTGATTATCCGAAAGGGTATCCGTCCAAAGTAAAAGGTTAATTCCGTATTTCATAATAGAAAAACTCCTTATAAAAATTGTTATGAGTGAGTTGTACAAAAACACTGTCTTATCTCACTACACATGTAAAAATGAAACAATACTTTTTGTAATATATTCCACAACATCAACAAACAAATATTTTGTTAACGCAAAATACGCTAAAATTTGTTTTGCGATGTTTCACGGGAAATTTCATGCTTAAATTAAATTGGTATGTTTACTGAATTTTATCCGTTATTGTAAATATTATTCTTTTTTGAAAGGAAATTGCGTTTCATAGTCGGCAGCCTTTTGTAGAAAATCTTCTACGGTTGTGTATTTTTGGTCAAAATACTCGCTTTGCCATTCGGTGTAGTCGAAAGGTTCCCGTAATAAATTCGATATAAATACTTCCGTTTCAAGAACACCGAATTTATTAATGAGACATTCCATCATTTCTTTTTTAATCACGTTTGTGTTTCGCATTGTTTTCTCTTTCAATAATTTGTAATAACGTCAGAGGATTGCAAATTACAATTTCGTTACCGTTGTATCTATTTAAAAAACGGTTATCGGTTGTAACAAAATAATCACATTTTGCTTTTATTGCACAGGCAAGATGGGCTGCATCTTTTATTTTTATTCCTTGTTTTCTAAGTTCATTCGCATGAAATAAGATATCATCAAAAAATTCGTCATTAATATATTCTACTGCGTATTGAAAAAAACGTTCAATGGAATCTTTGTTATAGATATTGGAATTTTCGCTGTTTTCAAATCGGGACACAAAGGAACACACTAATTCGATTTTCCCATCCTTGATCATTTCCTGAATATGAAGTTTCGCTTCTGTTTCCAGATGAATACGAATTTGACGTTGGTCATCATAAGGGCGATTATAGCAACAATTATCAAGGTATATCCGCATTTTAACCTCAGGTTTGAGTATATTTTCCTAATATTCTATCATTTCTCTCATATCATCACAATCCCAACAGAGTGGTTGAAGTTCCGGTTTGGAAATTATCAACAAATGATATTATCTCTGTCGGGATTTATTGGAAACGATAAAAATTCAGTAACCATAATACTAACACCTTTGACGGGATTAGGAAATCCGATTTTCAGCCGGTAACAAATAATTGACCGCTGAGGATTTAGCTATCGGGAAATTCAAATCCTTTACGGCGCGGACGGTTTACGAGTTTATTGGCTTCGTCGTCGTCAATGAATTGTTCATTTTCAGGATTCCATTTCAGGCGGCGGTTCAAATCACGGGTAATTCCGATGAGATGACACACCGTAATACTGCGGTGTCCGATTTCGACATCGGCATTGGGCAACTTGCGGGAAACCAGACAATCAAAGAAATTCTCAATATGCGGACGGGCAATCCAAGTGGGACCTTCCGGCGGATCGGCTTCGGGAGCGTCTTTGATTAACTCTTCGGGATTGGCTTTTAGGTTATTCCGGTTAATTTCGAGATTGCCTTTCTCGCAACGGAAAACCGCTCCGCCCCAAGGTCCCTTATCCAGTTCAAGCCGAACCGTAACACCATTAGCGTAATTCATAACGATTTTACCGTTTCCTTCTTCGAGCGGAAAGAGTTCGACGGGACCGGATTGACTGGCGCCGACTGCCCATTGTACCTGATCAATACCGTGTGCGCCCCAGTTGGTCATTTCGCCGTTGGCGTATTCTTTCCACTGCATCCAACCAAGTAAGGAACCATGAAAGTTACGATATTGAGTTGGACCTTGCCATTGGTTCCAGTTCAAATCCTGCGGACAGGGTTCTTCACCGAGATTAGCGGGAATGTGTCGTCCGCCGGGATAATTGACTGCCTGAACGACTTTAATTTTTCCGAGTTGTCCTTCACGAACAAGTTTGCAACCGTAATCGTTAAGCCTCATGGAACGTTGCTGACTTCCCACTTGAAGAATTTTGTTATGTTTACGGACGCAATTGACCAAAGCGCGACCTTCGGCAATATAGGTTGTGAGTGCTTTTTCCGCATAGACATCCAAACCGGCGAGAATTGCGTGCATCGCGCAAAGTGTACGGCAAAAATCCTGCGTAATAACAAACGCACAATCCAGCTTTTCGTTGTCGAACATTTCGAGGTCACTGTTATACAGTTTCCACTGATCGACATTATTGATTTCGCCCTGATTTTTTTTCTCTTTAACGGCATTTTCCATTTTGCTGCGCCAAAGGTCGGAAACGGCAACAATTTTAGCACGATTTTGTGGAATATGGGACATGAGTTGTTTGGCGCGACCGCCGGTTCCGACAAAACCGACAATAATACGGTCATTGGCTCCAACATTCCCATTTTGGGCGAGAGCGGTTCGTGGAATCAACACGGGTGAAGCAATACCGGCGGCAGACAATACTGTTGCGGATTGTTTCAAAAAACGGCGGCGTGATACGGAATGTTTGTTAGGCATGTTGGTAATCCTTTCAAAAAAAATTTAGTAACTAAGTTAAAACGAAACAGGTTAATTATAACGGATTTTGGGTTAATTGAAAATCGATTTTATTTTTTCCTTTTTTGACGGTTGCTTTCAGGGGGGATTTATCGCGATCTTGATAAATCGTCGGCAAAAGCTGGGTTTGTTTAAATGTTGGCTGGTATCCTGTTGAGATTCCATATTCCATTCCTTTTGTTAAATCCTCAGATTTAATTTTCGAAATAAGAACACGGTATTCTCCCTGTAAAGCACCTTTTTCAGGATCGCCGTTTCCTGATGTTAATTTATAAACACCTTTATCGTTTGAATATCCGCCTGCTGCTTCTGTTCCCTCTGTTTCCGTAATCGGAATAAATGTAATTGAGGCGTTAGAGACAGGTTCACTATCAAGCGTAATAATACCCTCAACGTATTCCACTTTCAAGCCTTTCCCCTGAGAACCGCAACCGTTACTCAAAAGAATCAATAAAACCGTACCGATAAACATAAAAGTACGAAACATTAATTATCTCCTTAAATTGAATTTGTTAAAAGTTTCAGGATTCGGGAGAGATTCCGTACACAATAAATACGGAAACTCTTCCGAAATACGGATAAAACTACCATTTATATTTTTAAAACATTATGGCAATGAAGCATTTTCACCGCCGTTACGAGTTCCGAGTTCCGACCATACTCCCCAAATCGCAGGTCCTTGATATTGGTGGGCACTAGCGGCTGGAGTAAAACTCCAAGGTGCATCAGCCGGTGTTTTGTCAAGATTTTTAACTTGAATAGTTTCCGAAACGAAAGTAACTGCCCCGTCAACCATCGCAACATTAACACCGCCGGTATGATAACTACTTGCCGAAACCATTGCTCTCGTTTGATTAGCTGCTGTTGTACCACAACTTGGTGAATTGGGCGGCAAAATCGTAAAGAATTGTGTAAAAAGCACATGGGAATCTGCCCAACGACGTCCAGAGGATTGTGAGGGATGATCCGGAAGATAAGCATTTGTAGCAATTGTTCCAAGCAGTATACCGTTTGTTCCTCGTCGATCGTCACAATTTTTCGGAGGTCCCGTAGGATTGGAAACTGCTACACTTCCTGCAATTCCACCTTTGATTTTGTTGGAATTAACTGCATGTTGTCCAAATACTGCTTCTGAAAGGAGAATAGTATTGGATGTTCCATCAGTAATCCCTTCAAATCCAAATTGGTTATGAGAGGCGACAACAAACGGACTACGTGTCTCGTTCCAAGAATTGTATTCAATCCAAAGATCACCACGATTACATCGGTAACTTGTACCGCCAAACTGTCCGTTTACTGTACCAATACCGCTATCACTAAAGGATTCGGAGTCGGAAGGACAAAGAAAGGAACTAATTTTGGCATAAGAAGGATTATCTGCCCAGGTATATTCCCAAGGAGGTTTGTAGGAAGTACTTCTGGCATTTTCCGCAACCCGTTCATAGAGAGCAGTTTGCTCAATATAGGGAAGTAAAACGCTTAAATAACTTATCCGAGCTCGAAAACCAGCATCGTCATCGGTAAGTCCTAAACTAGTTTTTACCTGAACACAAAGGCTGTATTGCCTTGCTGCCGAAGGTAAAATTTTCATGGAATCGACATGGTTGTGGCAAGCGATTGCCAATTGCTTGAGTTTGTTAGTACACTGCATCCGTCGGGCGGCTTCACGCGCGGCTTGGACAGCAGGTAACAGTAACGCGATCAACACGCCGATAATCGCAATTACCACAAGAAGTTCGACCAATGTAAAACCGAACAGTGAAGAACGGGAAAGAGTTGAAGAATTGGTAGAAAAGAGTTGGGAAAGCCAACACGTGGTGTTTTCCTTTCTTAACTCTCTACCTAATCCTGCCCCCCTCCCCCTGGTTTACCAGGCTTATCCATTTTAACATTGGAATTTTCTCAAAAAAATTCCCCAAAAATTTTCCCAAAAACACAGCCATACATCTAACAAAATTTTCCATTGTAAATCTCCTTTGATATTACAAGGTTGCTATTGAATTTCTCCTGCAACCGTTCACCAAAAAACGCTTGGCAAAAACAAAACCGGTTGCAAATTCAATAACACCCATTGTAACCCGACACCCAAAAATCTACAAGGGGGAATTTCGTCTATTTTGATTTTTTTTTCAAAACTGGTTCCGATTTTTTCCAAAATTTTTGTTCTAAGCCCGCAGCAACCGTTCGCCTATCAACTAATATGTCGCCCTTTCAGGGCGTTTGATGTTTTTTATGGACATTAACCCGCCGCGTTGCGGCGGGCTAGCTTATATCGCCCTTTCAGGGCAAACGCAAAAAATACGATTCACGCAAACAGTTTTAGAAATTGGAACAAGCCGTCTCCCACCGACGCAATCATGAGTGAAAACCCTTCGGCGAACGATTGCCTACTTTGTGAATTGTTAATCGTAAGATTAGCGAATGCTTGCCTATCTGACTGAATAGATACCTATTATCTATTAACTATTCGTTATTCACTAACGCAAAGAGCTTTGTTTCAAAAGCGTCGGATCAATTTCAATCGGCGATTGTGTAATGTCGGAAATGGTTCCGTTGTAAATGTTCCGAATACGAACCATTATAAAAAACGGAGTTAAATCCAACGAAGTTAAAAACCACCAATATTCGCCGTTGTTATGAAGATTAATAGCAATAGGCTGCCAAGGTCCTTGCTTGGAAGAACCGCGTAATATATCAATTTGCGATTCCTGCCAAGGTACATCACCGACATTCCATTTGACAATGATTTGCGGTTGAGGCGAAGTTTTGTTCAATGAAATTCCCGTAATAATGCCGGCAACCGGTAATTTCGATTCCGCCGGCGGTATTACCGGTTGCCGGACAACAGATTCCCTGACACCAGATTCCCCAACCACAGATTGTGTAACATTGGACGGCGTACCGGCGGAATCTGTTGTTGCCGATGTTTTCGGAACCGCTTTTGTAACCTCAACCGGCAAACCTCCCTCAAAAAAGGCTCCCATATTTGCCAGAAGTTCTTCGGTTATTTTATCTGATTTATTTGAAATGACGGCTTGCCGTTCTTTTAGTTGTTCAAAAATTCCGGCAACCTTTCCGTCCGGCGATACAAGAATCGGAATCGGTAAATCAGTTTTATCCGTATCATCTTTATTCATATCATCTTTATCCGTATCGTTTTCATTTGTATCATTTTCTTTTGTTTCAGGAATATTTTCTATCATTTCAGGGGTTGCCGCATCGGATTTTTGCAATAATTTATTTTTTGACGGGCTATTCGAACTATTACTGTTGCTGTTTTTCGTGTTTTTCGTTTTTGTTTGCTGCTGCATCCGAACAGGTTTGGGCGGTGTTAACGGTTCCGGTATTAACGATATGGAATTTGTTTTGGGTGTTGCCGTATTTTCAGGTATCGCTTTTACAACCGGAGTATTGGGTTGCGGTATTTTTTCATGTTGAACCGGTTTGATGGTTATCGAACTCGTTTTTTCGACCCGATTTCCGGCAAAATCCCGAATCGACGCCCGCAATTCCAGTTGGGAGGTTCCGATTTCCGGCAAAAAACGAAAACTCCCTTCCAAACCGGAATCTATGACACGGATATTCCGTGCGTCAATGTTCAGCGGCATCCGGTTTTTTTCCGAACCGTTGTCTGAAGAACCGGCAGAATTTGAAACGGCAAAATCAGGACGTTTCATTTGAAAATATTGATCCTCGGCTTTCCAATCGACTTGGATTTCTCCTGAATCCAGTTGTTTTATTTCAAACGAAAGTTTTGGCGGAGTTGCGTCGATCAACACCCGAATGGGAGTATTGGTGGAGGATTGTTTTATAGCACCGGAAAGGGTGATGGTTCGAAACGCAAACCAGTATTCGCCGTCCGTTTCGGTTTTGAACCCGAATTTTCCGGTTTCCAATGGTTTCCGGTCGGAAGAATGCCAGTGAACGCCGCGATTTTGAGAATACAAAAGTTCCACTTCTTTGATGGGATCGGCGGAACGATCCGGACGAACTTCAAAAGGAATTGTCAATTCACGTGTTTTCGCCGGAATCAATTCCGAGAGGTTTTGACCAAACGCAAAACCGGCAAAACAAACCGGAATGAATAATATAATATTGAAAGTTAAAAAGAACTTCATAAATTTCTCTTTCGTTTTATGCCGCATATTACCTATACTATTTATTTATCCAAGATATTTAATTTGTTCTGTAATTTTGATAGAAGATTACGGAGATTGGCAATCACACCGATTTTACCGTTCTATTTTTGGCGGGATTTACGGAATTGGCAGGGCAAAAATCAAATAAAATCCCGGTAATATTTCAGTGGTTTTCGGCAGTCAATCATCCGAAAACGAATTGCCTGCCTGCCGCATTATGAACTTCCAAAATCACAGAAAATGAACAATGAACCCCAAAAATATCGCAAAATGTCATACGACAATCGCCGGTTGCCAAACGACAATTGCCGGCTGTCATACGACAATTGCCGGCTGCCAAACGACAATCGCCGGTTGTCGCACGACATTTGCCGGCTACTAAACGACAATCGTCGGCTGTCATACGACAATTGCCAGTTGTCGCACGACAATTGCCGATTGTCGCACGACAATTGCCGGTTGTCATACGACAATTGCCGATTGTCACACGACAATTGCCGGTTGTCGCACGACATTTTTTGCATTTTGCATATCTGAATGCTTCAAAAAGATACAAATTCGACTAAAATTGCTGCAAAATACTGTAATCCGGTCAAATTTTCCGGCTTTTTTCCGAAAGACGGTCAAAAACCGCTAACTCCTCTAAATGC
>JAITQV010000636.1 GCA_031288765.1 Planctomycetaceae bacterium | reverse complement strand
ACGCCCTACGAAGAGGAATACAAATAAATTTAAGCCCTGAAAGGGCGCAATCCCCATAAATCCTAACATCGTATTTTTTAAATGATTACGCCCCGTTGGGGCTTTAATTTCGTTGTATTTCTTTTTCGTAGGGCGTTGCCCTACGCTACTGATGAAGGGCTTTCAGCCCTCTTTTCGGGATAGCGGACTGAATAGATACCATATTTGTAAGTTAGCGAAAAGGTCTATTTACAAATTCCGTGTATTTCGTGTATTCAGTGGTCTAATAAATAGACACTTACAGGCAACCGAATTTCGGGCGGCTGATTGCCGGAAAATATAACTTCACGGAAATATTACGTTTTTTTATTTTTTCTTTTCTCTTTTTTATTAACCTGTTCAAGTTTCCGTTGTTCGGCGGCTTTTTCCGTAACCTCCCGAATAAGTTTAGCGAAAAATCCCTCTTTTTTTGGTTTTTGGGGAGTTTTGTATTTTGAGTTTTTGGCGTTTCTTCTCCGATCATTTCGATCATTTGTATCCGTTGGCGGCGGAACGGTTTCTTTCGGCGTGTTTTCAACCGGTTTTTTGGGAATAAACCGCCGTTCCAACAATCCCCATGTCGTCGAAACAATAAAGTAAATGCAAAGACCGCTCGGTATTTTGAAAAACAAAAATCCCATAAAAATCATCATATATTGCATCATTTTCCGTTGCAATCGGGATTGTTCATCTGTTGGCGGCGGCATCATCACTGCCTGCTGAGCCAGAAACAAAGCAATCGTCAACAACGGCAGCAAATTAAAATACGGTCCCAGTGCAAAAATTGCGAAGAAATTTGTTCCGGTTCCGGTATTGAAGCTGGACCATCCGACGGAAGCCCAAAACGAACTCCAATCAAAAAGCATGTCCGGCGCGGAAAGATCACTGCACCAGCGGAATGTTGTTGAGATTAACGGTGTTCCGTAAAGTCCGGCGTCAATCGACAACGCTTTATACAACCCGATAAAAATCGGCAACTGAATAAAAAGCGGCAAACAACCGCTAAACGGATTATAACCGTGTTTTTTGTACACGGCGCGGGTTGCATTGGAACGGGCTTGTAAATCGTCTTTGTATTTTTCGTTAATTGCTTTCAGTTCCGGCATAATGTCCGCCATTTTGATCGCGCCCAACGCCTGTTTGATACTGAGCGGAAACATCAAAAGCCGTACACAAATTGTCAGTGCGATAATTGCCGCCGCATAACTCATTCCGAGTGAATGGAAAAAATGCAAAACCGCAAGCAAGGGTTGTGAGGCAAACCAAAACCAACCGTAATAAATTGTTTCACTGAGTTGATGTTCGGCGAGGATTGCGGTATCTTTGGGTCCGGCAAAAACAAAATAATCGTGCTTAATTTCCTCGCCGGGCTGCAACACCTTTTCCCGACTCCACAACCGAAACGAAACATCGGTTAATTTATTCCATTCGGTGTTTTTTTCACCGACGCGGATTGGAAAAGATCGGACATGCCATGGGAGTTCGTTTTCTTGATTTTGGGGTTTCATGGTACACTGGAAATACAACGAATCAACACCAATATAATCCAAAGGTTCATCAATCCAAGGATTATCGTTTTTATCATTTCCGATGAAGGAGTTGGCGATTAACTGAGTTGTATTTCCGTGAAAGCGGACAACAATATCGCGGATTCCGTAGGCTTGCCTCCAACTGCGACCGGTTTTTTGCGCGTACCAACCGCCTTCCAACGGCAAACCGGTGGGACCGTCGAGTTGGTAGGCGACTTTATGCTCTTTGGTGTCAAGGTTGCGAATTTTAATCTGAAACGTCAATTCATATCCGGCTCCGACAGAAGGCGTTTTACCTTCGACCTGTTCGATTTTCTCCAAACGGTATGTCTTGACCATTTCGAGATTCCAACCGAAAATAACGCGGCGAAATGATACTTCGTTTTCTGCGGCGGCGGTAATTTCCCAAGTTTCCTGCCGTAACGACACATTGGGAAGTTCCAGATCAAGCGTGGGATCACGCGGAATAATCCCCTTATTTGAGGAATTACTGACTTTTAGGCTTGCGGGGAAATCGAGCAGATGGTCGTCAATTTGCCGAAATGTTGTTAAAAAGGAAAGTTGGTTGGATACCGTGCTGTCTTTACCGAATGTTGTTAAAAAGGAACGTTGGTCGAAAACCTTACCGTCTTTACCGACAAGCTGATCTGCAAACCGATCAAAAAGCCGACCGCCCCAAACCACTCCGCGCAAACCGCCAAGATGTCGATATTCTTCATAATCCTTCGGAACCGATTCCGGTCGAATCACATCCATCGGATATTGCCCAAGAACAATTCCCAACCCGTCAATCGTTTGGTCTTTCCGTATTACAGTCAGTTCGATGTAATCGTTCGGTTTTGTTTTCAGCAAACAATTCCGCAAATCGTTGAATTTTTTGATTTGACTTGTTTCGAAAGCGCCGGTTTTTTTATTTTTCAAATCGAACCGGATAATTCGGTCGCCGGGCATTAAGCCGAATAATTGAGCGGGAGTTCCTTGTCCGGTAACCTGAACCGTAACACCTTCGCCTTGTTTTTCCGCTTCTACCGGATCAACAACAATTTGACCGAGATACCCGGACAACTCCTGAACATCGCGATATTTTGGCGTATTCAATTCGGTTCTGACGACTGCTGCGCCTTGGTTTGTCAGGGTTACGAGCATTTTGTAAGGGCTTTTCGGGTCGAGCGAGCCGAGTGTTAGCCAGGCGGGTTCTATTTTGGCGGTTTCGATATTTTGGGGCGGATCGGGGGGGATTTCTGCCGGCGGTTTTTCTTTTTCGGGTTCGGAGACCAACGGCTTATCTAAAAGATTTTGGTCTTTTTGTTGTAATTGTTGCTGTTGACGCAGTGCTTCCTGCTGTTGTTGGTCATTCGAGGTAAACCAAAGATGAACAAACAAAAATCCCATTAAAAGCATCAGAAACAAGGTATTACGTTCCTGAAGTGAGCGGCGTGAATCGGGAAGAAGTGATCGCATAAGAACGGACGAACTAAACGGTTTGTGTTATTGCCAATGAAAACCCGCAAAATAATACCCCAAAATACCCTATTGAAATTTTTGGAATTTTCCGCCGGACGGGCAACAATGGTGTTGTAAAGCCTATTTGATTTTTTAATTTGGCGGTTTGCAAAACAGGGAGGTTTCATTAAGGACTAACAATCATAACAAAACATCTTAAAAAGACAACCGGAGAGTAAGAAAGTTTGTAATGAGCGAGGGGTTAGTGGTTGGCGTGGAGTTGGGGGTTGACGGCGGATATCCTCCGCAATATCAATAATCAAGCATTTTTTTTAATAGTTCAGCGGAATTTTTTCTTAAAAGTTAATAATCAAGAAGTCGGCAACCCTTCGCCGAACGGTTGCTTGCCGATAGGCAATCCAAACAACCAACATGACAAAAATTCATTGTCGGCTGACGCCGACGCAATCGCTCGGCGAGCGATTGCCTACCTTTTGT
>JAITQV010000510.1 GCA_031288765.1 Planctomycetaceae bacterium | reverse complement strand
GGGCAGAACCCTCAAAAAATATTCGAGAAACTCAAAGATCTGATTCTGACTGCCTGAGAAATTTGAGCAATCAGTGATTCAAATGGACGAAACAATAATTCCAGCCGCATAATTTTACTGTCTTTTGGGGACAATGATTATCTGCGAACACTGCCATTCCGCACCGTTACAAATTACTAAAGAATTGACAACTAAAAACAAAAATTTTTTGGAAAGTACAGATAATAAGGTAATAAGGTTGAAAATAAGGTTATGTTGAAACATTCCACTGAATAGACACAAAATAATTCTTTCTATGGCGGGGTTGTAAATTTTTTATTTCTTGGTACGCTGACAATTATCCTTTCCCAAAAAATTTTGAGAACAAACAAAAGTTGATAAAAAAAGCGGACGAATTATTACTCATTGTGTACTTAGAGATACTACCGTTTACATGCTCTCCAGATACGATAAATCGGAAAAAGAAGATCTAACAAATAAAGAATTGAGTGAATTATTGGAATATATCTCCGATTAATTTTGCTCAATAATTTTAAATTACTTTTACTTTAAACATTCAACTATTAAGGAAACGATTATGCTGAAACAAATTTTTTTATTGATTGTGGTATTTTCTTTTTTTCCGCTGGTTTTGAACGCCCAAAACGACAAAACAACAGCGCGGAATCAGGAAATTGAAAAACGTGCCGATGAAATTGTTCCGTTTTTGTCCAAGAAACCGTTTTGCGTCGGCAAACCGATTACCGACCGCGCCGTTTGGGAAACCATTCCGCAAGGTAATATCATTAAAGACGCGGAAAATTTGCTCAAAACACCAATTCCCGAATTGCCCGAACCGCTTTACAAGGAATATTATCAAAACGGTAATCGTACAAATTATCAAAATGCACGCAAGTATAAATATCGGCGGCTTCCGGTTTTTGTACTTGCGGAGTGTATCGAAAATAAAAGCCGGTTCATTGCTCCGCTGGAAGAAATAATCCGTTCCATTTGTGCCGATCCGAGTTGGACGTTTCCGGCTCACGATGCAAACGCTGAAATTTATGACGGTAAAACGATTCATATTGATCTTGTTTCGGCGGATACCAGTGTTGAACTTGGTTTGGCGGTTACATGGCTGGGCGATAAATTGTCGCCGGAAATTCGGGAATTGATTTACCGCAACATCGAACGGCGAACCTTTCAACCCTACGAACAATCGGTTAAATCGGGAAATAACGGACGAAATTGGTGGATCACCGGAACAAATAATTGGAACAGTGTTTGCCATGCCGGTGTGGTTGGGGCTGCGCTTGCGTTGATTGATGATCCGGCTCGGCGGGCATGGTATATCGCCGCCGCAGAAAAATTTATGCAACCGTTTTTCAGCGGATTTACACCGGACGGATATTGCAGCGAAGGAATGGGATATTGGAATTATGGTTTCGGACATTTTGCGGAACTTGCGGAAATTGTTTATCAGGCAACCGACGGGCATGTCGATTTCTTGACAATGCCGAAAGTACGAAATTGCGCGCTTTTCGGATTTCGGATGGAAGTTGCGACGGGGCTTTTTGCGGCGTTTGCGGATTGCTCGATTACCGCCAAGCCTGATCCTGCTCTTGCGAAATATTTGAGCCGGCGGTTTCAATTTGGTTTTGCCGATTACGAAAAATATCAAAACCGTTTGGGAAGTCTCAAATCAACCGGCGTCTATTGTTTTCCCAATTCTGCAGCAAAAACTCCCGAAACTCCGGCAACTTCAACACCGCTTACCGAACTTCGGACGGATTTTCCCGATGCCGGAGTGATGATTTTCCGTCCGAAATCGGAAGAGACGAAACAACTGGCGTTTGTTTGCAAGGGCGGACACAACGCCGAACATCATAATCATAATGATGTCGGTTCTTTTACGGTGATGTATGCGGGAACAATGCCGGTTCTTGATCCGGGCGGCGAAGTTTATACACGCCGGACATTCAGTAATAAGCGTTACGACAGTAAACTCTTAAATTCGTTTGGACATCCTGTTCCGGTTATCAACGGTCAACTGCAAAAAACCGGACGCAACGCCGAAGGTAAAATAATTGCGAAAACATTTTCGGACAAAAAGGATTCCTGCACAATTAACTACGCATCGGCTTATGGTCTTAAAGAAATCAAAAAGTCGGAGCGGACATTTGAATTTACGAGAGCGGATTCCGGCAAACCTAATTCGTTGACTGTTACCGATGTTATTGAGCTTGAACCTGCCGGAACATTGGAAACGGCGTTGCTGACTTATGAATCATGGGAAGAACAAAATCCCAACGACCCAAATAATAAAAACACAATTGATTTACTCATCGGTGCAAAAGATAAAAAGATTCATGTTGTTGTAACGGCAACCGCTGATGAAAAACCATTGCCGTTAAAGTTGGAAACACTTGCGGTTGACGAAGACGCGATGGCAGGGAAAAAACCAATCCGGTTATCGTTCAAAATCGAAGAACCGGTTGCCAACGCCAAAATAGTTACCAAAGTTACACCTAACGTTCAATGAGGCGGCGGTGAATCACCCGCAAATCCCAAAATCCCACACCTTGTTATTTTTTTAAAATCCGGTATTCTTTTTGTTTACTATTTTCCTCAGAGTAACTTTTTCGGGTTGTAACAGGACACACCCCGATTTAATATTTGCCGATACCCTCAAATTTTTGGAGTTAGATTCATGCGAAAATTATTTTTGAACTGTTCACCGGTTCAACCGGTCGGTCTTTTCCTTCTTTTTTTCGTATCATTTTCGTTCGTTTCCGGGCTGATTTCTATTAGTCCGGTTTCGTTTGTTTCGTTTCTGGAAGCACAGGATGAAGAAGAAAAGAACGCGGAAAACAATGATGCCGACAATTCGGATGTTGCGGACGGTGAAGCCGCCGCAGAAGAAAAAGAAATTTCACAGGGTAGTTATCTATTCTGGTATTTGAAAGCGCTCGGTCCTCTTTTTGCTCCGGCGTTTGCGATTACGTCTATTTGTTTTGTCATGTTGGTTGTTATGAACTGGATGTCGATCAACCGAAACAATATCATGCCGCAAGCAATGATTGATACTTTCAAACAGCAATTGGACGGACAAAATTATCAGGAAGCGTACGAAACGGCTCACGCAAGTGATTCGCCGCAAGGGAAAATTCTTGCTGCGGGTTTGGCGAAAATGCAGTCCGGTTATGAAGCGGCTCAGCAGTCAATGACCGATGTTGCCGAAGAAGAAATTATGCGGCTTGAACAAAAGCTCGGTTGGATTGCGATGATTGCCGGAATTGCTCCGATGCTTGGTTTGCTTGGAACTGTTTTCGGGATGGTTGATTCGTTCAATGTCATTGCCCGTTCGGGAACCGCTCCGCAAGCAAGCGAATTAGCCGAAGGAATTTCAACCGCTCTGATCACAACACAAGTCGGATTGCTTATTGCAATTCCGGCAATGATCATCTATGAATTTCTTCGGAACAAGCTGGCGTTGCTCGTTCTGGAATTAACCGTTCAAACCGAAAACTTAATGAACCGGTTTAAAACCTGATTGTTCCGTATTGATTCCGGCGTTTGCCGAACTATGATGCAGGACAAATCTCATTTCAGCCGGACGCGGAACAATCGGAAGATTACAAAGTTTTTTTGATTCGGTTTTCGGTTATTTTACTTCGATTAGCGAATAATTTCCGGTTCCGAGACCGATTTTTTCGGCGTGGCTGATTTGGTTACGCCAATCTGTTGTGGGGTGAATGTCGGTGAAATGATCGTGATGTCCGTTTTCGTCTTTGTGAACACGTTGACGTTCGCCGAGAATACTGTTGTCAATTGACGGCGCGGAATTTACTGCGTCAATACACGCCTTGTCAATTGCAACCGGATCAAAAGAAACAAAAATACCGATGTCGGGAATTACCGGCGTGTCGCTCTCGCCGTGGCAATCACAATACGGAGAAACCTGATTGATAATATTGATATGAAAATTCGGACGTCCGTCAAGAACGGCTTTTGCGTATTCCGTCATTTTACAATTGAGCATTTCACCCGAAGAATCATAATCCGATTCAATGGCGTGTTCGTTGCAAACTCCGATACAACGCCCGCAACCGACACATTGCCGTGAATCGATTCGCGCTTTTTTGTTGGAGCCGAAAGAGATTGCTTTTTCATTGCAAAATTTCGCACAAATCCGGCAGCCGATACAATGTGAGGGATTGACATGGGGTTTGCCGTTATTGTGCATAATCATTTTACCGGCGCGGCTACCGCTTCCCATTCCGATATTTTTAATCGCTCCGCCAAAACCGGCTCCCTCATGCCCCTTGAAATGATTCAGCGAAACAATAATATCCGCATCCAAAATCGCTGTGCCGATGCGTGCGGTTTTGCAGTAAACACCGCCGTTGACCGGAACTTCAATATCGTCGGTTCCTTTCAATCCGTCCGCAATAATGTTTTGACAACCCGTTGAAAGAGGAGAAAAACCGTTTTCGTTGGCGGCATCAAGATGGACAAGAGCGTTGTTGCGTTTACCGACGTAAAGCGTGTTACAATCCGTGAGGAATGGTTTCCCGCCGTACGATTTGATTTTATCCGCAACTGTTTTTGCCCAGTTGGGACGTAAAAAAGATAAATTACCCGGTTCGCCGAAATGAATTTTGATTGCAACAAATTTATTCTTGAAATCAATCCGGTCAAAACCCGCTTTACCGAGCAATCTTGTCAATTTTGTCAGCAAACTATCGCCGACTTTACACCTCATGTTTGTCCAAAAAACTTTCGCAGTCATGGTTCGTTGATAGTTAGGAGTGAACAGCTAATAGTGAACAGTTAATAAAAGACGCAAGCGGATTCCAAACATCTTGCGAAATAGTAGGTTTGCGAACTATTCACGATTAACTACTACCTATTAACTAAAAAACTATCCTCGACAGAATTCGAATCTGTAACCTTTGGCTTCGGAGGCCAACGCTCTATCCAATTGAGCTACGAGGACATTTAATTTGTTTATTATCCCAAGACTGCCGGACTTGTCAAGCGAATATTGAAAACAATCACGCTTTTTTGCGAACTTTCCAACAAAACCGATTCTTTGGCATTGTCAAAATACAGATAATCAATACAACACCAACAATTAATACATTGGCAATATTTCAGCGGTTTTATATTTTTCCGGTAGGCAGCTGTTTGCCGAAGGTTTTCACCCATGATTGCGTCGGCGTTAGCCGACAATGAATTTTATACGATGTTGGTTGTTTCGATTGCCTAGGGCTGAAAGCCCTTAATATCTTAGCGTAGGGCAACGCCCTACGAA
>JAITQV010000459.1 GCA_031288765.1 Planctomycetaceae bacterium | reverse complement strand
AACGGGGCGGAATCATTTAAAAATACAATGGCAGAATTCTTGGGGATTGCGCCCTTTCAGGGCTTGATTTTATTGGTATATCCTATTCGTAGGGCGTTGCCCTACGCTAGGATATTAAGGGCTTTCAGCCCTAGACAATCGAAACATCCAACTTGTACAAATTCCCAGTCGGCTAACGCCGACACAATCGCTCGGCGAGCGATTGCCTACCTTATGAATGGTTGATCGTAAGTAGGTGAACGATTGCCTGCCTTTTGTCGGGTTGAGGATTCTGATCCGGTTATACACATCTCGTCCTTTGCGGGGTTAAGATTCAGGGTTCATACTGAAAACAAACGGACTAAATAGATACAAATTAATTTGTCCTATTTCAGCAGAATCAAGACTTAACTGCATCCCATACTTTTGCCGCAGTTATAACAAAGATAACAGTTTCCGGCTCGAACACTAATCGCCCCGCAAGCATCACAAAGCGGTGCATCCGATTGGAACATCGCATATTGTTCATCAGCGGTTGTCGCCGAAAAATGAGGCGAAAAACGATTCGACATCAAAAAAGGTTCCTCCGAAACCGCCACCGCACTGTCAATAACAGAAATATTGACGGTTCGCTCCGTTTGATTCGGATTTGCCTGACTAAAACCCGATGAGACATTCTCCTGATTCAACTTGTTGTATCCCGCCGGAGAAGAAAGTCTAAGCGGTTGTACATTCGATGTTTCCGTCAGGCTGATTTGTTTGCCGTCTTCCGTTTTGCCGGCAACCCCGCAACGTCTGTCCTTACCGTCATTGTCAGGATGCAGATTTTGAGGGTCTTGCTGCACCGACTGCATGTCCGGCAAAAATGTGCGCCCCAGCCACCGGAAAATATAATCAACAAGACTCTTCGCAATCGGAATATCAGGATTTTTGGTATGCCCCATCGGTTCAAACCGCGTGTGCGAAAACTTTTCGACATAAACCGAAAGCGGCACTCCGTATTGCAAACTCATCGAAATCGCCGTCCCAAAACAATCCATCAAACCGCCGATTGTACTCCCCTCTTTCGCCATTGTAATAAACAATTCGCCAACCCTCCCATCAGGATAAAGCCCAACCGTAATATAACCTTCATGCCCCGAAACATTGAATTTGTGCGTAACCGACTGCCTTGTGTCGGGCAAACGCTCACGGCGAGGTCCCGCAAGCTTCCGTTTTTCCTTGCGGCTGAGAGAAGTTTCGGCTTCGTTGTTATTGGATTTGTTTGCGTCGTTTGTTGCGGAAAGCGGCTGCGCCCCCTTCGAACCGTCCCGATAAACCGCCAACGCTTTAAGACCAAGCTCCCAACCCATCATGTAAGCATCGGCAATATCCTGAACTGTTGCATTGTTCGGCATATTGACTGTTTTTGAAATCGCGCCGGAAATAAAAGGTTGCGCTGCCGCCATCATTTTGACGTGGGCATCCCACGCAATACAACGGTCGGAACCCGGTGTCGGGAACGCACAGTCGAAAACCGGTAAATGCGCATCAACCAAATGCGGGGCTTCGTGAAGTGTTCCTTTTTCCTGAATATGATCAATAATCGCCGTAATTTCCGCATCGGTATAACCCAATGTCCGAAGCGCAAGCGGTACGGTATTATTAACAATTTTGAGGGTTCCGCCGCCCGCCAACTGTTTGAATTTGACAAGCGCAATATCCGGTTCAATTCCGGTGGTATCACAATCCATCATAAAACTGATTGTTCCCGTCGGAGCAAGAACGGTTGCCTGAGCATTGCGAAAACCGTTGCGGCTTCCCGAATTGCGGACTTCATCCCATAACCGTTGCGCCCGTTTTTTCAGGTAGTTCGGACAATTTCCGATTCGGTTGACGGCATCCCAGTGCATGTCGATGATCCGCAACATCGGTTCACGGTTTGCGGCGAAGGCTTCGAAGGGACCGACCACTCCCGCCAATTCCGCGCTTGTCCGGTATGCGGCTCCGTTCATTAACGCCGTCAAAACACTGCACAAACCTCGTGCTTCATCGGAATCATACGGCAAACCAAGACTCATAATCAAACTGCCGAGATTGGAATATCCAAGCCCGATAGCACGAAAACGATGACTGTTTTCCGCAATTTTTTTAATCGGATAACTTGCCCGATCAACGATAATTTCTTGAGCGATAAAGAAAATCCGGCTGGCGTGGATAAAGCGTTCGGCGTCGAAAAGTCCGTCTTCCTGCCGAAACCGCATGAGATTGATGCTTGCCAGATTACAAGCGGTGTCGTCGATACTCATGTATTCGCTGCACGGATTGGAGGCGTTAATTCGTCCTGAATTGGGTGTGGTGTGCCAACGGTTGATGATCGTGTCGTACTGAACACCCGGATCGCCGCAAGCCCACGCCGTGCCTGCAATTTTCTCAAACACCTGACGCGCCGGATAAGCAGGACCTTCCTGCCGCGGATTGGTAACCCAGTGTGTTGCCCAGATTTTATCCTCTTTTACCGCTTTCATAAAATCGTCCGTCAAACGAATCGAAAGATTCGCATTTTGAAAAAGAACCGACGAATAAGCATCTTCATAAGGCAAACCGTTTTTCATCAGGATTTTGGCTTTTTCCTCTTCACGGAATTTGCAATCGATAAAATCCATAATATCGGGATGTGTAACTTTGAGCGATTGCATTTTGGCTGCCCGCCGTGTTTTGCCGCCGCTTTTGACAACAGCGGCAATCTGATCGTAAACCCGCATAAATGAAAGCGGACCCGAAGGTTTTCCGCCGCCGGCTAATTTTTCAATACTGGAGCGGATTGTCGAAAGGTCTGTACCGGTTCCGCTGCCGAATTTGAAAAGCATGGCTTCGCTTCGGGCGAGATCCATAATTGCTTCCATATTATCCGCAACACTTTGGATAAAACATGCCGAAGCCTGCGGATGTTCGTAGGGATTTTCGGGTTGTGTGGCTTCGCCTGCGTCGCCGTCCCAATGCCATGTACATTTACCGCCGTGAATCCCGTATTGCGAATACAATCCCACATTGAACCAAACGGGGGAATTGAACGAACCGTATTGATGAAGCAGCAGCCACGTCAATTCACGGTAAAAAATTTCGCCGTCTTTTCGGGAAGCAAAATAGCCGTCTTCGATTCCCCAATCGGTGATAGTTCGGCTGACTCGGTGAATGAGTTGCCGGATACTTTTTTCACGTTGGGGGGTATTGGGTTCGCCGTAGAAATATTTACTGGCGACAACATTGACGGAAAGTTGACTCCATGTGCTTGGAAATTCGCAATCGTTTTGTTCAAAGAAAACGGCGCCGCCGTCGCCTTTGATCGTTGCGGTTCGGGTTGTCCACTCGGCGGTGTCGAACGGGTCGGCAACATCTTCGGGGCAAAACACCGGTTCTATTTTGAGTTTAAGGGTTTGCTCGGTTTCGGTTGTGTTTAATTCCGAACAAGGTGCATCCAAACTAATGATAGTATCCATAAAAAATAAATTCGAAAAAGGGAGGTTGAAAGACGAATTCATAACACATTTGAATTTACGGCAAACTCTTCAAAAGCAAAACCATCATAAAAAGTTGATTGGATTTTTACGGTTGAATGGTGAATATTGCATATTGAAGAGCGGGTTATCAAAATATGTTGAATGAAATTATTTCAATGGTTAGTAGTTACGGCACATTGTATTCTTAACGGGTATTCTTAACGGCGGGAGGTTTGTTAAGGGTGAAAACTTTTGACTGACAGAGCAGAAGCAGTTGCGGACACGGATATTTGAATGCGGCGGGTGTTAATACCGCGGGAACATAATTCCGGTTTTAGGCTTCCTTGACTGTATTCCTTTACCTCACTCCATTTAAGCGTTAAGACTACATATTGTGGTTCTTTTGATGCCGGAGACACGATATGCAGTCCGGCAGGAACATAGAACATCATAACCTATCTTAGAGCGAAGTCAATTCATGCTTGCAGGATTTTTAAAAATTACAAACTTCACTAATTAGGGAAACTTATAGATTTCTAATTTAATGAACATAATATAACTCTTTGTAGTTTACGTGGTTTTGGTTTTTGGGTTATTCTTCTCAAAATGGTGATGTATGAGGAATTTTTTTTATTTTGATTTACGGATTTTTTTCGGTTGTGCTTTCCGGTTTCGGTACCAAAGCGGAATATAATTCAAAATTGCCTCAAAGTGATTTTTTATTTGTATTCAGTGATTTGTAGAGCCATTGCCCGTTAGGGCAAGCATATCAATAGAAAAAATGCCAACGTAAATCAAAAACCTCGTAGAGGTTTCATACCTTTTGTTTTTATTGATAGGGATTTCCTACGGAAATCAGATTACCGCAAGGTGTTAAATCATATCTATTCCGTCATTGCCAAACTATTATGCCGGACAAACCTTATTTTCAACCTGTTTTTTTTCAAACAAAACAACCTTAGCAACCCTAATTTCCTCACAAAATCAGGTTGAAAATAAGGTTCTGCGGAAACTTTCCACTGAATAGATACCGTTTCTCTAAACCGATTCAACTCCAACCGGAACCGACTCAACTCCAACCGGTACCGACTCAACTCCAATCGGTACCGACTCAACTCCAATCGGTATCGATTCAACTCCAACCGGTACCGACTCAACTCCAACCGGTACCGATTCAACTCCAATCGGTACCGACTCAACTCCAATCGGTACTGATTCAACTCCACTCGGTACCGACTCAACTCCAATCGGTACCGATTCAACTCCAATCGGTACTGATTCAACTCCAACCGGTACCGACTCAACTCCAATCGGTACCGATTCAACTCCAATCTGCATGGTTTCGAGTTCAATCTGCATGGTTTCGAGTTCAATCTGCAAGGTTTCAAGTTCAATCTGCAAGGTTTCGAGTTCAATCTGCAAGGTTTCGAGTCCAATCTGCAAGGTTTCAAGTTCAATCTGCAAGGTTTCGAGTTCCGGCGCCGGAGATTAATTCCCCACCCGCATAACCGGAAATCGTATTTATTAGACCTTTTTCCTTACCTGCTCACACATTGAAAACATGGCAAAAACGTCGTATTTTGTAATTATTAAGCCGATTGTTTTTTTGTGGGTTTCACGGTTAAAGAATCATTGTATCTATTCAGTTATTTATCCGA
>JAITQV010000428.1 GCA_031288765.1 Planctomycetaceae bacterium | reverse complement strand
TTTTTAACTCCTTCTGTTGTTGAAACATCCGGTTTTTCAATTTCAATTAGTGATTTTTCAATGGTTTCGTGACTAAGATATTTACCATCTTTGTCAAACGTAAATCGTTGTTCGAAGATGATTTTATCCTTGTTCCAAATCATAGCTTCATAACGATAAACAATCGAAACATTACCGTTTTCGGATTTTTCCAATTCTCCCCATTTAATTGTTTTGCGGCTTGTTATGTCCCGAAAGTTCTCCGAGAAAAATTTTTCGACAAGCTTTTTAACTCCTTCTGTTGTTGAAACATCCGGTTTTTCGATCTTAACGGGCTTCGCTTCAACTTTGGATTGTGAAATAAATTTTCCGTCTTTGTCGAATGTAAAATCCCACGCTAAAATCATTCGGTCTTTGTCCCAAATCAACGCTTCGCAACGATACCGAATCGTGTTATTGCCATTATCGTCGGTTTTTACATCGCCCCATTCTAACGACTTCCGCATTGTAACATCACGGAAATTGTGCATCAAAAAATCCTCAACATAACCCATCAATTTTGCTTTTTCGGGCGAAATCGGTTGCTGTTCCGCATAACCCGTAAGAGCTGTTATTGTAAGGAAAGTCAGAATCATAATGATTTCAAACAAATTTTGACGCAACATTTGCTTGTATAACATTGTCATGATTGTTTTCCTTTCGGTAATTAAAGGGTTAAAAGTTCAAATTCAAAGTACAAATGTAATCACCAAATTGTACAAATAACTTCGCCGCCGACATTTTTTAATTTTGCTTCCCGATCACTCAGAATCCCGCGATTCGTATTGAGAACGCGAATTCCCAACCCGTTCAAAACCGGTTTCAAATCGGAAGTGGAAACATAAATACGGCAACCCGGTTTGCTGATCCGTTTGATTGTATTAACAATTTTTTCGCCGTTGGCTCCGTATTTGAGATGCACACGAAGTAAGGAAACCGGCTTGGCTTCAATTTCTTCCCAGTCCCAAATATAACCTTCGCGTTTCAAAACATCAGCGATTCCCTTTTTCTCAACAGAAAACGGAATATCAACAGCGGCTTTTTCAATTCGAACGGCGTTACGAATACGCGTTAACATATCAGCAATTGGATCGGTCATCATGATTTTTTTCTCCCTTATTTACCAACTTGATTTTTTAACGCCGGGAATCAAGCCTTGATTGGCGAGATTACGGAAACATATCCGACAAATACCGAATTTCCGAAAAACCGCTCGCGGACGACCGCAAAGCTGACAACGATTTTCCTTGCGGCTGGAAAATTTGGGTGTGCTTTTTGCTTTATTAATTTTTGCTGTACTTGCCATAATATTAATGGATTAAGTGTTGCGGAACAGGAACATCAGGAATGAAGGAAATATTGTACTGATAAATCTCCGATTCATGATGTTTCCGGTAATACTTTCAAACTACTTTTTACGTTTCTGCAAAGCCTCAGTACGAAACGGCATACCAAAAGCACGAAGCATTTCACGCGATTCGTCATCGCTGTTGCTCCGGCTGACAAATGTAATATTCATACCTTGACTCTTTGTGTATTTATCAGGATTCAATTCGGGAAACACAAGGAATTCCGTCAAACCAAGATTGTAATTGCCGTGACCGTCAAAACTTTTCGGGTTCAATCCCTGAAAGTCGCGAACTCGCGGCAATACGATTGAAATAAGACGATCCATAAATTCGTACATTCTGGCGCCGCGAAGCGTTACCATGCAGCCGACATTCATTCCTTCACGAAGTTTAAAGTTCGCAATCGACTTGCGCGCTTTGGTAATAACCGGTTTTTGTCCCGTAACTTGCGTCAACACATCGGCGGCTTCCTCCATATACTTTTTTTCACTGAGGTTGCTGCCGACACCCATATTCACAACAATTTTCTGAAGTCTCGGAAACGACATAACATTATCGCGTTTAAGACTTTTTTTCAATGCCGGAATAATTTCCTTCTGATATTTTTCTTGCAAACGAGGCGTTGCCATAAATCTGGTTCTCCGGTTGCGGCGTTGTACGCAACTCCAAAAATTTTATCGGGCAGGTCTGAATAGTTGAGGATAATCTCCGTAATAAAAACTATTTTCCGGTTTTTATAAATTTTTTCTTAGACCGTGAAACAATATTAATATCCGCCTTACATTTTTTGCAGACACGGTATTTTGTACCGTCTTTGTCAAACCGGAAACCGACACGAGTCGGTTGGGAACAAAACGGACAGATTAACTGAACATTCGAAACGGAAACCGGCATTTCCATAGAAAGCCGTCCGCCTTGCGGATTACGGCGGCTTCGGCGAACGTGTTTATGTACAACATTCACGCCTTCCACAGTTACCTTTTCCTCTTGCTTGTTAATGGAAGTAACTCTGGATTTTTTACCGTTGTTTCTTCCAATAAGGACAAGAACCTGATCACCTTTATTTATTCGCATGGCTCTAATGGAAATAATAAATCTTTTAGACGACTTCGCTGGCGAGGCTGATAATTTTGACAAAACCCTCTTCGCCGTGGGCTTTTCCTTTTCCTTTTTTCTTTCGGTCTTTTTCGCGGAGTTCACGGGCAACCGCACCGAAAACACGTGTTCCAATCGGATTTTTATTGTTATCAATCAAAACCGCCGCATTGGAATCAAACTTAATGTAACTTCCGTCTTCACGCCGGTACGCCTTTTTAGTACGGACAATAACGGCTTTAACGACAGCACCTTTTTTGATATTGCTTCCCGGAATCACCGACTTAACGGAACAAACTATTATATCTCCAAGTCCGGCAAAACGGCGATGCGTTCCGCCCAAAACTTTAAAACACATCAATTCTTTTGCTCCGGTGTTATCGGCAACATCTAATCTGGTTTGCATCTGGATCATAACCAATACCCTGATAATATGCTTTGAATATGATATTTTCAGCGAAATATTATTCCGCACAAATATTTTAACTGTTTACTGTGTTATTATTTTGTTCTGTTATTAAACGGTTATTGTACTTCTCCGTCTTTTGCGGCGGCACGAAGTGCGGCAACATCAATCAAGTTTCCTTTTGAAACAACCTTAACAAGTTGCCAACGTTTCAACCGCGACATCGGGCGACTTTCGATTATTTCAACGGTATCACCGACAGAGGAAACATTTTCCTCGTCAAGAACGTAACACACAGTACGGCGTTTAACATATTTTCCATACTTCGGATACTTCACCAGACGTGAAATTTCGACTCGTCTGGTTTTTTTCATTTTATCGCTTGTTACGACACCGATTACAACTCGTTTGGGCATTTCGAACAACCTTTATATTTGTAG
>JAITQV010000390.1 GCA_031288765.1 Planctomycetaceae bacterium | reverse complement strand
TTGTGTCCCTAGCGGGACACGCATTTCTTTTATAATATTTTTCTACCAACATTTCGTCCCTAACGGGACGGAGTTTAGCGAATGGTGTGTGGGCGAAAGATTTTTCGCCCCTACCACATTTGCGAAGGTCGGCTGACGCCGACGCAACCATGGGTGAAAGCCCTTCGGCGAACGGTTGCCTACCTTTTGATTGCCTACCCTATGATTACCTACCTTTTGTCGGCAAATGTCCGCCGGTTATGTACATCACACCCTTTTACGGGGTTAAGATTCAGGGTTAATACTGAAAGCAAAGGATCGAATAGATACAGATGTTTCGGTAAATAGAACGCTTGCAAACTATTTACTACTAACTATACTTTGAACGGTAGGAAATTACCTCATTTTTTAATAGAAACATCTAAAATAATTAGTTTTGCTGTTAAAAATAAGAACTTACGAATAATTTTAGAGATACCTTATTAAAATAAGAGGTAATTTCCTGCCGTTCAAAGTATATAAACTATTAACTAAAATATGTAATTTCCATGAATCCGTATTCCGTTACCGGCGAATACCGCCAATACCTCCGGCAAAAATATGTTCTGCTCGGCGGAATGCTCTTGCTGTTGCCTGTTGCGTTTTTCCTCTCCATCACCGCCGGTCCCGTTCACATCGGTTCGGCGGAAATCATTCGGATTCTGCTCGGCGGCGAAGCACCGGATACCCATGTCCGTATCATTTATCACTTCCGATTGCCGCAATCTGTTGCCGCCGTGTTAGCCGGAGCCGGTCTGGCTATCTCCGGCGCATCCATGCAGGCTGTCCTGCGAAACCCGCTTTGCTCGCCCTTCACCTTAGGAATCTCCGGCGCCGCCGCATTCGGAGCGGCATCGGTTATCTTCCTGCGCGACGGAATCGTTACCGCCACCGCCATAACCGCAACATTCGCCGAAACAACCGCTTTCCTGCCCGCCGGTTCGGTTACCGCCGGCGCTTTTTTGAGCGCAATCCTGGCAACCGGTTTGATTTTAACACTGTCGGGACGGCGTTCCGCCAAACCGGAAACTATTATCCTCATCGGTGTTGCACTCGGCGCCTTCTACGGAGCAGGAACCATGATGCTGCAATACTTCGCCACCGAACGGCAACTCGCCGCTATGGTCTATTGGACATTCGGCGATACACAACGGGCAAATTGGTATTCGGTCGGCATAATGAGCCTGTTCGTCGCGGTTTCAGTCATCTACTTCATCTCACAAAGCCGGAATTACAACACCCTTGCACTAGGCGAAGAAAACGCCCTGTCTTTGGGAGTTCCTGTCCGGCGAATGAGGTTGGGAACCATGTTTTTCGCGTCCCTGCTAACTTCGGTGTTGGTAACTTCGCTTGGAATTATCGGTTTCGTCGGGTTGGTCGTCCCGCATACTGTGCGGCTGTGGGTCGGTTCGGATAACCGTTTTGTCCTGCTCTGCTCACTAGTCTGCGGCGCCTTGCTTCTCCTCATCGCCGACACCGCCGCCCGAACCATTACGCCGGGCTGCCAAATGCCGGTCTCAATTCTGACCGCCTTCCTTGGTGCGCCGTTTTTCCTCTTAATGCTGCTGAATAAGAGTGAGGTCTGACGCTAAACCGATTGACAAACTTCCGGTTAAACCCCATTAACAAACCAAACCGGTATCTTGAAAATAGGGCTGCAAGCCCTTAATATAATAGCGTAGGGCTTTCAGCCTTAGTTTCAACTAACTAAATAGATACACAACAACACACAAAATTTACCGTCCCCCTTAACCAACCAACCAACCAATCCCAATGAAAAAACCTGTCTTTGTCGTTCAACTGTTTTGGCTTGCTTGTACCGTGTGCTTTGCTTTTGCGGGTTGCGTGTACGTCTCAACTCCGCAGGCAACTCCCCAAACAGTACAACACAACGAACCGCCCCAACGCTTGATTTCAACAGCGCCAAGTATTACGGAGATTTTATTCGATATCGGCGTCGGAGAACGAATCGTCGGCGATTCGAAGTTCACAACATTCCCGCCGGAAACAAAGGATATTGAAAAGATCGGCGAACTGTATAACAGTAATTGGGAACGGATTGTCGAACTGAAACCTGACTTGGTGTTGATACTGGCAAAGAACGAAGATTTCCGCTTGCAATGCCGGAAGTTGGGAATCGAATCGCTGGCGGTTGAACACGGAAGTATGGAAGGAGTGTTGGCGTCCTATGAGCTAATCGGCGAACGTTTCGGTTCGGAAGTCTTGCAGGCGGCACAGGCAAAGAAAAAAGCGTTGGAAGAAAAGTTAAGTGTTCTACGGTCAAAAGGTGAAGCGTTGCCGCCGGTGCGTGTTTTAATCTGCATTGACCGCGAACGGGAAAGCGGAACATTGCAAAATGTCTATGTTGCCGGAACAAACCCGTATTTTCAGGATGCGATTCGTTGGGCAGGCGGAACCAATGTCGCCGAAACAACCGGTTTGCCCTTTCCGAATATGTCCGTCGAAGGAATATTGGCACTGAACCCCGATGTGATCGTCGATTTAATGATTAGTGAAGTTGTCAAGGTATCGGTAAATCCTTCCGATGAAGAGCCGGAGAAAAAAGATGACGATTTGATTGCGGACTGGAAAACGCTCGGCAATGAAGTCAACGCCGTAAAAACAGGAAGAATCTATGTGTTGACGGAAAACTACGCAACAATCCCCGGTCCGAGAACGCCTCTGTTTGTGGAAAAACTGTTGGAAATACTGCACGGCGAGAGTATGAAATAGACAACGGTTGAAATGGAAACCGCAGAACCTTTGCGTGAATATACTTTGAACGGCAACAAAGGAGTCTTTTGTAGGAACGCGGGTGTTTTGCCCGCGATAATACGCGATAATAAGAGAATGTTCCGTAATTTTAGACATGCGGAACGCCTGCATAAAACTACGGTAATTATTCAGCCGATTGTTTTTCTGCGGGTTTCACGGTTACAGAATAATTGTATCTATTCAGTTATTTATCCGCAACTAGGGCTGAAAGCCCTTTATCAGTAGCGTAGGGCAACGCCCTACGAAGAGAAATACAAATAAATTTAAGCCCTGAAAGGGCGCAATCCCCATAAATCCTAACATCGTATTTTTTCAATGTTTGAGCAGGTAAAGGAAAAGGTCTAATCATTTGCCGAACAATGAGGTTTGTTTTACGCAATTGCTCAACAAATGACCGAATAGACACCAATCTTGACAACCCGAAAAGAAAATCCCATAATAATATTACCGTATAACATTACCGTTGGG
>JAITQV010000385.1 GCA_031288765.1 Planctomycetaceae bacterium | reverse complement strand
GCTTACGCCGAAATGACCGACCATCGGATTTTATCGCCGGATCGTTTGGTTCAACAATCGGTGTTTTCCAACGGTGTTACGGTAACCGTTAATTTCAGCGAACAACCGTTTCAATTACCTGACGGTTCAATATTAAACGGTAACGATTGGAAGTTACAAAAATAAAATACTGTACGGAAATCAGATTTGTTTTACGCTATAGGGAACTTCTAAAAACCGCCTTTTTCAAAACACACAATGTTAAAAACAATATATTTTTGCAAATTGTTTTGTCTGAAATCAGGGTTTTTAGAACTTCCCAGCTACGACTTTGTGCGAACAATATCGTTTTTATTCGCCGCCGTTTTTTGTTAGCAACAAATCAATTTTATTTTTACCTTTGACAACCGTTGCTTTGAGCGGCGATGTTTTGGCATTGAGATAATTTTTGTGCAAAATTGGAGTTTGTACGGCGGTTTCTGTCGGTTCCTCGTTGGGATAAGGCGATGGAGTTTTAATCATTTTGATTTCAACTTTATTGACCGTAACCGTATAATCACCGGCAACAGCTCCTTTTTGCGGTTCACCGCCAACAGCGGTTAATTGGTAAATTCCTTCCGCGTTTGAATAACCGGACGCGGCAATACCATCAGGGTTGGCAGGAATAAATGTTACCAGCGCATCCGTAACCGGAACTCCGTCAAGCGTAACAAGTCCCTGAACATGTTCCGTCGGTAAATAAGAAACTTTGGGACTGCAGCCAAGAACAAACACAATAGCACAAAATAAAATCATGTATTTTTTCATAAAAATTAAAAAGGTTAGTAAAGTTAATAATAGTATAAAACCGGACAACAATTATCTGTTGTCCGGTTTTCGGAACAAATACATTTATGGTTATGGAGGAGAAACGGATTCACTGCCGTTACGGCTACCAAGCGATCCCCAAACGCCATAATAGGAATTGGCACGAATCGATACTGAGGGCGGATTTCCTCCGTCTCCACCTTCAGTAATTGCACTAAACGGAGTATCGTTTAGATTTCCGCAATCAATTGTTTCGGAGAAAAATTTGACGGCACCGTCACACATTGCGACATTGACTCCGCCGGGATGATAACTCGACGCCGAAGCAATGAGTCCGCTATTTTCGACATTTGTACCGGTTGTACATGAAGGACTATTCGGCGGCAGAACAGCAAAAAACTGAGCGTATGCTTGGGAAGAACCGCCCCAACGACCGCCGAATACCCGATCCTCATAAGTTTCAGTTCCTTTTTTTGCCGGATCAAATTCCTTGTTATTGATTGCAACCGTTTTACAATTTTGCGGCGCACCATAAGTAACATTAATTGCCACATTCCCCCGAATATCGTTACCGTTAACATTGGAACCCGCTGATGCTTCGGAAAGACCGATGGTATTACTCATTCCGTCTTTAATATCCTTTGTTTTACATTCCAACCGGTCACCGGGAGCGAAAGGACCGCGGAGTGCATGGTAGGAATCCCAGTTGACCCAAAGATCACCGGCATTACAACGATAATTATTCTTTCCAAGACCAACGAATCCGGTTCCTGTTTCCGAAGGACAAACAACATCGGCAAGTTCCGTGATAAACGGCGACGGATTGCCAAGTGCGTCATTACCGGTATGCCATGGATTTCTTTCAGAACCGGTCGGATTGTTGTAACATGCTGCCCGAACACGGTCATACAGTGCTGTTTGCTCAATAAAAGGAAGCAATGCACTGATAAAACCGTCATACATCCGGTTATTCAGCAGTTGTTGACGACTTGCCGCCGGAAATGTTCCGGTAACATCATGTTTGTTGTGACAGGCAAGCATCAGTTGTTTAATTTTGTTGGTACACTGCATTCGGCGTGCGGACTCCCGCGCCGCCTGAACTGCGGGTAACAACAACGCAATAAGAACTCCAATAATCGCAATAACAACCAGGAGTTCTACGAGAGTGAAAGCTTTCTTTTTCATTTTAATTTACCCTTTATAAAAGTGAAAAACTGTTTAGAAATGGACAACATTACGCCGTAAATCGGCGCAATCTAACGAAACAATATATTACGGCGCAACGGATTCACCGCCGCCGCGACTACCCATTGCGCCCCAAATACCGTAATAGGATTCTCCGCCGTAATTGACTGTTGGCGGAGTTCCTCCATCACCGCCTTGATTGATACCGGTATCAAACGGTGATTTTGTCAAATCACCGCAATCAATCGTTTCTGAAACAAAACGAACGGAACCATCAAATAAAGAAACGTTAACACCGCCGGGATGGTTACTGCTGGCAGAAGCAATAACTCCATTGTTTTCATAATTCGTTCCCGTTGTACATGAAGGACTGTTCGGCGGAAGTACCGTAAAAAATTGGGTATAAGTTTGTGAAGAACCGCCCCAACGGCAACCGAATGTCCGATCAAGATAAGTTTCCGTTCCACAATGAGCCGAATCAAATTCACCATTACTTTGAGCCAATGCTTTACAGGATTGTGGACCTGTCCCATCAATTCCATAGGGAACATTGATCGCAATATTTCCTTTGATTCGATAACCGATAACGTCCGAACCGATCTCCGCTTCGGAACACATAATCGTACAACTTGTTCCATCGGGAATACCGGCAAAAGAACATTCAAGCCGATCACCAGGACCAAAAGGACCACGGTAACAATGATTCGAATCCCAGTTGACCCAAAGATCACCGGCATTACATCGGTAATTCACTCGTCCTAATCTATTGGCGGCAATTGCTGGTGCATATCCTCTGCCTTCCGAAGAAGGACAGATAAGACCAGAAATAATTACCTTCCAAGGACTTTCATAGGTTGCTCCGTTATAGGTAAAATTACCGGGTTGCCATGTTTGGTGATTTGCCGCACAAGCGGCTTTGACTGTTTCATAAAGAGCTTCCTGTTCAAAGTAGGAAAGTAACGGTGTTAAGTAACCTGCCCACATCTGATTGTTGAGATTTTGCGGACGACTTGCCGGAGAAAAATGCTCCAGTTTGTCGTGCATATTGTGTTCGGCAAGTGCAAGTTGTTTTAAGTGATTAGTACAACTCATACGGTTGGCCGCCTCGCGCGCGGCTTGCACGGCGGGTAACAGTAATGCGATTAACACACCAATAATCGCAATTACCACCAGTAACTCCACCAGCGTAAACCCGTTTCGATATCCGGTTTGACGAACCTTCGAACGGAAATTACCGCCGGCACACAACAAGGTTAATAGCATAAAAGATGCTATAAGGATTGCCGTTAAAAACGGCACAAGGTTAAATAAACAATCACTCATTTTTTTTCTCCTTAAAGAAAAAAGGTTAATATTTAATAGATTACATAACAAATAATCTATTTTTTGATAAAATTGGGAAAACACTAGCCGAGAAACGGCAACAGAAATGTCACTCTTTGAGGAGCGACACGGTTGTTAAGACAGGTTCATTCCCACCGATCAAAGTGGTACATTACATGTTTTAAAATGTAATGCTGAATTATACCTATGGAATAGCACGCGACGCTCCTTTCACGGGAGACACGCAACTTTGCTATTCCACTCTAATTTTCTACACGGAAAATCCGTTGATCTTGTAAAAAATTACAGTTCGCCGAAGCGATTTAACAACTGTTGACGTACTCGATTATTTTTTTCACCCGAACAAAAATTCGGGCTACTTATTTTTTAAAATATAATTTAGTCTCCTAAATATTGAATTTAAAATAATGGAAAATTAAGCATGGGTGAAATTATACCAATAAACTAAAACCTGTCAAGACGAATCCGAATCGTTCAATAAACGACGGAATAAATATCCCAAAACTATTGAA
>JAITQV010000325.1 GCA_031288765.1 Planctomycetaceae bacterium | reverse complement strand
TTCAATATGAATCGCCAGCGATTTACTCCTAATCGCCGAAGATTTGTTGCCCAATGTAGTCCGTTTATGTGAAAAAAATATAGATAACAGGATAAAATACCTTATTTTATCAAAATTTTATTAAATTTAAGGAGGAATTCAATATTGAAAATAGATTGGTCTCCCAATTCGCGGGACGAACAGCTCACATGGTAAAGGCATGGAACACTGTTTTGGCAATACAAGGATCAATATGGAGAATTCCCTCGAACCGCATCACCCAACCCGCAAACGACACAATTGCGGCGGAAACCATTTAATCTTTTTTGGTAATTCTTTTTTTAGTATATCTCTTGGTTTGATCATTTTTAGGAATCGGTTGTTTCTTTTTTTGACAATTCTTAGTTCGGCGGTCTTTGTCGTTTGGTTGTTTTCTGTTGAGGTAATCGGTTGAGGAATACGCATCTTTTTTTGCCGATGAGAGCAGCATTGATGAGTCCCTTCCAATTTGCGATGATCAATTCACGCACGTTCAAAGCAAAAAGCAATACCCCAAAGTAAGTATTGTTCCTATGGTTTGCAGCACGGCAATTGTTGTGTCTCCCCTCTTGCCGTATTGTAAAACCGCGATATACTTTTCATTTCTATTAGTTTTCCCTTCGAATAATACCGCAACCGGTATGAGTACAAGTTGTATATGCTTTGCCTGTTTGGTGTTAGGTTGTCGGAGTTTTCGGAATTACGTCGGGCTGTTGCGGTGTCGGCAACGTGAAATTTAAAAATTTCAGGATTTACCGGTATTAATATTAAGAAAATGAAAATCGGGGTGTTTTATGACTATTGATAAAAGTTTACGAACACGAAAAGGAATTGTCCGGGCGCGAAATGTTTTGACCCGCGCCGAACGAATTGAAAAATTGATGCAGCAAGATCGTTGGACAAAAGAGGATGGACCGTTTAGTCTTCCTAAAGTTCGTGTCTATAAAATTGTTGTGAAGAAGAAGAAAAAGAAGAAAGGTGAAGAAGAAACGGCTGCCGCAGGTGCTGCGCCGACGGCTTCGGCTGCCGCCAAAACCAAAAAGAAATAACGTTTCGGCAATCCATCACCAACACAGTAAAAAAACAGGCAATCTCTTTGGGGGTTGCCGGTTATTTTAATTTTTAAACATCCTTTTTTAAGATATCATCCATCTGTTTTTGACAATTTTCTGAAAGTTTGGGAAAAATAAACAATCTGGAAAAACACAAATCGGCTAAAAGTCCTATGAAAGTTACACGAAAATATTTGTATTGGCAGGAAGTTAATGTTCAACAGAATGAGTACGGACTTTATTTTGTTGATGACGAATTTAAGGATATTCTGAAACCGGGAACGTATTATTTTTTCAATTTGAAAAATAAACACCGTGTCGAAGTTTCATCTCCGTTACAACCATGGTTGACCAATATCAAACTGGAAGAGATTATTTTTTCCGGTAAACTCAAGGGTTTGGCGGAAGTGATTGATTTGAACGACACTCAGCGCGGTCTTGTTTGGGTTGACGGACGTTTCAATATAGTTCTCGAACCGGGGCGTTATGTTTATTGGCTTAGTCAAAAAAACGTAACGGTCGAAGTTGCGGATGCTCAAAGTATTCAATTCCAACACAAATCGCTGGCGCAAATTGTTCAAACACCGAGCGGGAAATTGACTCTCAATCAAATAACTGTTCCGCCGTATCATCTTGGTTTGCTTTATTATAACGGAAAATTTATTGAATGTGTTCCGGCTGGTTTGTATGCTTTTTGGAAAAATACAGCGGAAGCGAAAATTGTCTGTGTTGATATGCGGGAGTGTTTTGTTGACATTACCGGACAAGAATTGATGACTGCCGATAAGGTAACATTGCGAATGAACGCCAATATTGTTTTTCAAGTTGTTGATGCCGAAAAAATGGCGCGGACGGTGGAAGATGTATATCAAGTATTGTATCGGGAAACGCAACTTGCCTTACGGAATGTTGTAAGCCGCCGCGAATTGGAACAATTTTTGTCCGATAAAAATGAAATTGCGTCGGAGGCGGAATCCATACTCAATTTACGTGCGGAATCGTTTGGTGTTAAGGTGTTGACGTTTGGAATTCGCGACATTATTTTGCCGGGCGAGATGAAAAATTTGCTTAACAAGGTTACGGAAGCAAAAAAAGCGGCGGAAGCAAATTTAATTGTCCGGCGTGAGGAAACGGCGGCAATGCGAAGTCAAGCCAATACGGCAAAACTGTTGGAAAACAATCCAACGTTAATGCGGCTTCGTGAACTGGAAGTTTTGGAAAAAATCGCCGCAACCGGTAAATTGCAAATTATTGTTGATGAAAAAAAGTTGACGGATAGAGTTGTCAATCTGTTGTAAAATATTTCTGTTCCAATAGAATAAATGAACAAAAGACGGGCAATGTTTTTTCCGTAGCGGAAAGAGGTTGCCTGTTTTAGGTAAGAGTTGTACGAATTGTTACAAGGAAAGAACGCCATGATGCAAGTTACCGCTGCAATAACTCATAGTAAGGGCGAGATTTCAATTGAGACGGTGGAACTTGTCGCACCTAAGACGTCGGAAGTGCTTGTACGGGTTCTTGCTTCAGGAGTATGTCACACGGACTCCGCCGGAATAAATCAAATAATTCCCGTAACATTGCCGGCTGTTTTCGGACATGAAGGGGTTGGTGTTGTTGAGGAAGTTGGTGCGGGGGTTGAATCGCTGAAACACGGCGACCGTGTTATTATGTCCTATCCGTCTTGCGGAGTTTGTGAATACTGCATTGAAGGACATCCTTACGCTTGCAATCATCTGAACAAATTATTCTTTGGCGGCTCATTTAAAGACGGCACGAAACGATTTTCCCAAAACGGTATTCCCGTATCGTCATTTTTCGGGCAAGGTTCGTTTGCAACCCATGTCGTGGTTGATTCGCGAAATGCCGTAAAAGTTGACATAAATTCTGACGAAGACCTTATGAAGTTGTGTTCGTTTGGTTGCGGAGTTCAGACGGGGGCGGGGACGGTTCTCAACCGCATACATCCAAAACCTTATTCATCGCTTGTTGTATTTGGTTGCGGAGGAGTCGGCATGGCTGCAATTATGGCAGCGAAAATTGTTGGTTGTACGAAAATAATTGGCGTGGATATTGTGTCGCGGCGTTTGGAAATAGCAATGGAAGTTGGAGCAACGCATACGGTCAACAGCAAAAAAGTTGACGCTGTGGAAGAAATCAAAAGAATCACAAACGGAGGAGCGAACTATTCTATTGAATCTTCCGGTTCGCCGATGGTAACGATTCAGGCGCTCAAATGTCTCAAACGTGAGGGACATTGTGTGATCAACTCTGTTACAGGTAATGCCGAAATACCGATTGCGTTGGAACCGCTTCTTATGAACCCGTCTGTTACGCTTACCGGTTTAACGGAAGGCGCATCCAATCCGCAAACATTCATACCTAAACTTGTTCAATATTTCAATGAAGGACGGCTTCCTGTTGACAAACTTATCAAAATTTACGATTTCAAAGACATAAAACAAGCCATCGAAGACTCCCTCACCGGTATAACAATTAAACCGATATTAAAATTCCGGTAAACGGCTGTAACCGTATGTTCCAAAAAATTATTTTTTTTACCGCCGACTTCTTGAGAACAAAGTTTTATCAACATCTGGTCAACAGTTGTTGAATCTGATATAATCGCTTGCGTTGTTTGACAAGTTTTTGTAATTGTTTACAGCAATATTCCCAAAACGGATAATGTTTTGCCGAAATATCACATTATTATCTTAATGTTTGTGTGAACAGTTGCAGGTTTTCTAATTTTTTGAAAACACGTTAACCCCAATTAACCCCGATATGAGGAAAACAATGTCCCGTATGTTCCTTCGAATGTTGTCAATGTTTATGTTTGTTTCGTTTTTGATTGGTTTTGTCTCAATAACCGAAGCACAAAATCGTTTTCTCTTTCAAAACCGAATACGAAACAAAATAACCCTTCCTTCCCAAACCCCAAAACCTATTACCATGAATGAAGATGCCGTTAAATTGAAAGTTCTTTTGGACATTTATCAAACGGAAGCGTTTGAGTTGTTTAAACGAACGACTTTTGCCGAATGGGACGCAATGACCACCGGCAAAGAAGAAGCGTTCAAAAAATCCGCCGACGCCAAATTGAAATGGGCGGAATACCACAGTGATAAAGAAAAATACGCAACAATTAAAGATTTGCGAAGTAAAGCGGTTGGTTTTTCCGAAATTGATGCGCGTGCCGCCGAACGAATGGAACTTCAGTATGCGCAGAATCAATTGCCGCCGGAATTGCTCAAAAAAATGTTGGATATGTCTTCGGAAATTGAGAAAACGTTCCAAAATCAACGCCCCAAACTTGACGGGCGTGAATACACAAACAACGATTTGCTTGAAATGCTCGAAAAGGAAACCGATTCTGCAAAACGCCGGAAAATTTGGGAAGCACTCAAACAGGTTGGAGATGATGTGGACGATCAGGTGATTGCGTTAGCCAAAGTCCGAAACGACGCCGCACGGCAACTCGGTTTCAAAAATTACTGGGAAATGCAAGTCGTGTTTCAAGATTACAAACCGGACGAACTGCTGGCAATTTTCGAGGAACTCGAAAAAAGTACGGCGCCGGTTTTCGCCGAAATGAAAAAAGAACTCGACTCGGAACTTGCCGCCAAATTTAATATTCCGGCAGATCAGTTGATGCCTTGGCATTACAATAATCCGTTTTTCCAACAGGCTCCGCCGTCAAAAGATGTTGATCCCAATTCGTTTTACGAAAATAAAACCAAAGAGGAAATTATTGCTATTGCGGTTAAGTATTACAAATATTTGGGGCTTCCTTATGACGAAGTTTTGAAGCGAAGTGATATGTTTGAAAGGGAAGGGAAAAATCAACATGCGTTCAGTATTGACATGGATACATTGGGCGATGTCCGCAATCTCTGTAATGTTAAACCGACGGCGGAATGGATGGACACGGTGTTGCATGAAGGCGGACACGGTGTGTATTCGTTAAACTGTAATAGAAATTTGCCGTTCAATCTCCGTGATTCGGCTCATATTTTTACAACGGAAGGAATTGCGATGATGTTTGGGGCAAAAGCACGGACGCCGCAATGGATGATTCGTTTTGCCGGAATCGATCCGAAAACAGTCAACAACGCCGTTGAAGCATTACGGAAACAACGCCGCCGTGAACAATTAATTTTCTGCCGGTGGACAATTGTCATGCTGAATTTTGAAAAGGCGTTGTACGAAAACCCTGACGCGGATCTAAAAATGTTGTGGTGGGAAATGGTAACAAGATACCAATTACTGAAACGTCCGGACGGACGGAATGCCGGTGATTGGGCGTCGAAGCCGCATTTTGTGATTGCTCCGGTGTATTACCACAATTACATGCTCGGCGAACTTTTCGCAGCGCAACTCCGGCAATCACTCGGTAAAATATTTACGAATGATGATCCGAAAATCGGAAAAATTCTTACGGAAAAAGTTTTTGCTCCCGGTGCAAAACATAGTTGGGCGCAATTTGTTGAACGGGCAACCGGACAACCTTTATCACCCAAAGCGTTTTCAAACGAATTGTCCAAAAAATAAATTATTTGTAATAATATTCCAGCGAAAATTTTTGCTAAAAGTTTGTCAACAAAAGGTAGGCAACTGCTCGCCGAACGGTTGCGTCGGTGTTAGCCGACAGTGAATTTGTACAATGTTGGTTGTTTCGATTGCCTATCGGCAAGCAACCGCTACGGCAAGCGGTTGCCTACCTTGCGGGATTCCGATCTGTAGGTTGCGCTTCGCAGAAAACCAATGAAGTTTCGCAGAAAACCAATGAAGACTTGCAGAAAACCAATAGAGTCTTGCAGAAAACCAATGGAGTCTCGCAGAAAACCAATGAAGATTCGCAGAAAACCAATGAAGTCTCGCAGAAAACCAATGAAGACTCGCAGAAAACCAATGAAGTTTCGCCTAAAGCCTCTGAGTCTTTCGGGGACACCCCCGAATCTTCCAAAAAACCGACCGCTTACAAATCTTAGCCCCTTTATCCTTAAAGTCCCTTATCTCCCCAAAGTCCCAAACCCGCCGCGCAAACCTCGTCCGCCGCACTGTTTTTTCAGAATGCTTCACAACAAAAAAACACTCCGCTAAAATATTATGAAAATTTTAGGCGGTTGCTGCCTTATTGTTTTGATAACTCTGGCAAATGGCAGTATAAATTTGTTCAAACTCCGCGTGATTCGCAAACGAAATGACCAATTTTCCTTTGCCTTTTTCATTTGATTGCGTTAATTTGACCTGCACTCCGCCAAGCCGTTCACGAAAATCCTGCTCAAGTTGCATGACTTGCTCGCTTTGTTTCATGCTTAACCGGTTGACGGGTTGTTTATTGCCGTTTTGGTCAACAATTTGCCAAACGTCTTTTGAATCGTTTGAACCGTCGGAATTGTTGGGTTGTCCGGTTTCGATTAACTCCCGAACATACCGTTCCGTCTCCCGAACATTCCACGATTCCGACTGAATCCGTTCCGCCGTTTCAATCTGTTCCCACTCTTCAAGCGGAAGCAACGCCCGAACATGACCTTGTGTCAATTTTTCTTTCCGAACGGCGTCTTGCAATTTCTGCGGCAAATCAAGCAGCCGAAGGAGGTTGGTCACAGTTGACCGATCCAATTCAAGCCGTTTGGCTAACTCTTCATGGGTTCCGCCGTATGTTTCCAGATAATTTGCAAACGAGACCGCTTTTTCAATGGCGTTAAGGTCTTTGCGTTGGAGATTTTCCGTCAACGCAAGCTCTATCATTTCCCTGTCGTCCACCGTAAGACAATGAACAGGAACTTCATTCCAACCGGCTCGCATCGCCGCACGAAAACGGCGTTCACCGGCAATAATTTGAAAACGTTCCCCGACTTTTCTCACCACAATCGGTTGAAGCAAACCATGAACGATCAAACTTTGGGCGAGTTGTTCGAGTTCCGTCTCATCAAATTCCTGACGCGGTTGGTAGGGATTCCGGTCAATGAGCATGATGTCAATTGAATGAGGCGTTTGCGACGCCAACCGCTGTTG
>JAITQV010000266.1 GCA_031288765.1 Planctomycetaceae bacterium | reverse complement strand
AGGATTTATGGGGATTGCGCCCTTTCAGGGCTTAAATTTATTTGTATTCCTCTTCGTAGGGCGTTGCCCTACGCTACTGATGAAGGGCTTTCAGCCCTATTTTCGGATAAATAACTGAATAGATACAATTATTTTTTAACCGTGAAACCCACAAAAAAACAATCGGCTTAATAATTACAAAATACGACGTTTTTTCCATGTTTTCAATGTTTGAGCAGGTAAGCGAAAAGGTCTATTAGTTGATAGTTGATAGTTGATAGTGAATAGTGAATAGTGAATAGTAGAGGACACAAGCGGGTTTAATACGTTGCGGCAATCCGATTTCCGTAGGAAATCCCTATCAATAGAAAATTAACGCAACAAATCAATAAATCTCCATAGGAGATTTATCGAAATAAAAACAAAACATAAATTGCCCTCTCAACATAATCGCAGTACCACTTTGTGATATTAGGCGACGTAACTGTCTATTTTTATTAACCACAGAATACACGGAACACACGGAAAAATTAATCCGCAGATTTTCAGTAATATTTCAGCGGACTTTTTTCCTTCAATCTTAACCCTACAAGATGTATAATGTGCATAATTTCACTCTTCGGGCTATAACAAAAAATACCTGTTTGTTGATCTTGCAGATGACCTTGCAGAGTATAATTTATGAAAATACCGTTTTCAAAAAGATTCCTGTGAAATATTACAAAAAATCGTTGGTAACTCTTGAAAAGATTGGTATTCAATGTAAAATACCGAAATTGCAAAATGAATCTTTACATTTAATTCCGTGTTTTTTATTTTTAGTTTTTAAATCATCCCATGAAATACAATCCGGCAATAATTGAACCGAAATGGCAAACTTATTGGGAAACCAACAAAACATTTGAAACTCCCCAATTGCCCGGTAAGAAAAAAATATATGTGTTGGACATGTTCCCGTATCCCAGTGCAAACGGTTTGCACGTCGGGCATCCCGAAGGATATACGGCAACAGATATTGTCTGCCGTTTTGAACGAATGAACGGGACAACCGTTTTGCATCCGATGGGTTGGGACGCCTTCGGTTTGCCAGCCGAACAACAGGCGAAAAAAACCGGTATTCCGCCGCGAACAATCACCGAAACAAATATCGCTAATTTCCGGCGCCAACTCAAAATGCTCGGCTTTTCATACGATTGGAGCCGGGAAATTGCAACAACCGATATTCAATATTTCCGCTGGACACAATACATTTTCCTGCTCCTCTACAACACTTGGTTTGATTCCGACGAACAACGCGGCAGACCCATTTCCGAACTGCCGGTTCCCGATAATGTAACCGATATAGAAACGTACAAAAATGAACACCGTTTGGCGTATCAGATTGAAGCGCCGGTAAATTGGTGTCCGGCGTTGGGAACGGTGTTGGCGAATGAGGAAGTGATTCAAGGGCGAAGCGAACGCGGGAATCATCCGGTGATACGAATGCCGCTCCGTCAATGGATGTTACGGATTACCGCGTATGCCGACCGTCTCGAATCCGATCTCGAAGGTCTGGATTGGTCGGAAGGAATTAAGGCTTTGCAACGAAATTGGATCGGTCGCAGCACCGGAGCTGAAGTCGATTTCTTTATCGGCACAAAAAAAACAAACACGGAAACCGGAAAATTAAATGTTCATATCGACGGTCCCAAATCGTGGCGCAAATCCATTGAAAAAGAATACGACGCGTGGAAACAAAACCGCCGGCAATCGGGTTTTCCGTACAAACCTGATGCCGATGTGTTACGGATTTACACGACTCGTCCTGATACGTTATTTGGGGCAACCTACATGGTGATTGCGCCGGAACATCCTTTTGTTAAACGGTTGACGACCGATGCGCAACAGGAAGCCGTTGAAAAATATTGTGCGCAAACTGCTTCGAAAAGCGATCTTGACCGGACGGATTTGGCAAAAGAAAAGACCGGTGTTTTTACGGGTTCTTACGCTTTGAATCCGGTCAATAATGAACCGATTCCGATTTGGGTTGCCGATTATGTACTGAGTTCGTATGGAACCGGCGCGATTATGGCGGTTCCGGCTCATGACTCGCGGGACTTTGAGTTTGCGAAACAATTTCAGCTGCCGATTGTTCAGGTTGTCCGGTCTGCGGACGGTACGGTGCGTGTCGGTGTTGATTTTGAAGCGTTTACCGAGTCGGGAGTTGCGGTGAACAGCGGCGTGTACAACGGCGTGATGACGGCGAAATTTAAGGAACGAATAACGCGTGATATGAGCTATGCCGGAATCGGACGCAAAGCGGTAAATTACAAACTCCGTGACTGGCTTTTCAGTCGGCAGCATTTTTGGGGGGAACCGTTTCCGATTTTGCACGAAATTGACGCCGACAATAATCGTACCGGAAAAACCGTGCCGCTGGAATTTTCGGAACTGCCGCTGGATATTCCCAAAGAGTTGAAATTCGATGCGCAACATAATTCGCCGGAACCGCCGCTGGAACAGGCTCCGCCCGAATGGCTGTTTGTAGAACGTAACGGAAAAAAATATAAACGTGAAACAAATACAATGCCGCAATGGGCTGGTTCATGCTGGTATTATCTGCGTTTTATTGATCCGGAAAATAACACGGCGATTGTTGATCCGCAACTTGAAAAGAAATGGATGCCGGTTGATCTTTATGTCGGCGGTGCGGAACACGCCGTATTGCATTTATTGTACGCGCGGTTTTGGCATAAAGTATTGTATGATTACGGAATTGTTTCGCATCCCGAACCGTTTCAAAAACTTGTTAATCAGGGAATGATTCTTGGCGAAACGGAATTTACCGGATTCAAAGATTCCGGCGGCAACTGGATTTCCGCAACACAGGTGAATATTGATCGTGACGGAATCGGTACGTTAAAATCCGACGGTACAAAACTTGAATCCGTAAAACTGGATGCCGGACAAGTTACGAAAAAAGGTGAAAATTTTGTTCTGATCAATACCGGTGATCAAAATGAAATTCATGTGGACAGCAGGGCAAATAAAATGTCAAAAAGCCGAGGTAATGTAGTGAATCCCGACGAAGTGGTGGAAAATTACGGAGCGGATGCGTTGAGGTTGTACGAAATGTTTATGGGACCGCTGGAATCGGTTAAGCCTTGGTCGATGGACGGAGTTCACGGCGTGCGCGGTTTTTTGGAACGGGTTTGGAAGATGATTGTTTCTGTTACATCAGAGCAGCCGGAGTTGGAACCGTCCGTTCAAAATGTTGCGCCGACAGAAGAACAAAACCGGATTTTACACAAAACAATCAAATCCGTAACGGAAGACATTCGCAATATGTCATTCAACACGGCGATTGCCCGAATGATGGAATTTACCAATTTTTTCTTGAAAGAGCGGGTTCGTCCGAAACCGGTGATGGAGCGGTTTACATTATTATTATCGCCGTTTGCGCCGCATATTGCGGAGGAATTATGGCAGATTCTGGGGCATCGTAACACATTGGCTTATGAACCGTGGCCTGTTTACGATGAATCGGCAATTTTGGAGACAACGCTGGAAATTCCTGTATCAATTAACGGCAAATTGCGTTCAAAAATCTTGGTTCCGGCAAACGCAGATGAAAAGGAGTTGGAGCAAACCGCTCTTTCCGATACTAAAATTGCCGGATTGCTGCAAGGTAAAACGGTTATCAAAAAAATTATTATTTGCGGCAAAACGGTCAACTTTGTCGTAAAATAATTATGATAAAAAGGTTGTTTGGTTTTTTGTTTTGAGCGATTTTCCAACTCTTTGGGTTATTCCCACGTTATATCATCAGCGGTTACGCGAAAAACAAATCGATTGTTACTGTCGCGATTAACCGTAATAACAACATTGCCGTTAATGAGTTTTTCGGGAAACTTGTAGAGCGAATTTACCGGTTTAATTGTTGCGCCTTCGGGTATATCATCCGTAGCGTCTGGGTTTTTCCAACCCATAAATACGGTATATTCACCAAGTTCAATACCGTTTCTTTTTTTGGCACCTGTTGAAAACACTCTAAACCGTCCGCCGGAATCTGTAACCGCAAGACCGGCATCGGCAACACGTGTTGATTCACTTTTCGGTTCAAAAAGAACGGAAATATCCGGTGCCGGTTTGCCGTCATAAAATACCTCACCCGTTACAGAAACAGTACTTTGTCCGCAACCGATAAAAAGAAACAAAACGAAAAATAAAATTAAATATTGTATTATATTTTTGGAAGTCATTGATTTATACTAATTGATGGAGTTGAAAATATATTGTACAAAATTGAACCGGAAGTTTTGATGGAACATTAGTTTCACGGAAATTTCCGGTTTTACGATGTTATTCCAATGTTTCCAAATAAATTCGGATTGATCGTGCCAGATCACAACCAAGTGCTTTGGCAGAATTTGTATCAACAACAACACCTTCCGCGTTGGCAAACGGAATTTCAATGGCGGAGGAAAAAACCACATTGGGAAGTGTTGCCCCCCATTCATCGCTTTTTTGTAAATTTGCTGTTTTCTTATTGGCTCCGGTATTCCACGAAACGCCAAACGGTAAATTGTTTAATGCCCGATAGGGAATTGTACCTTTTCTTTCTTTTTCTAAAATCGTACCAAAACGTTGTACTCCTTTCCATGAGTTTTCGCCAAACTCAAATTCTTTGGGATCAATTCCGACAAAATAAACGTACTCATTTGTTCCCTTTTCAAGGTGAAGCGGATCACTACCGCCGCGTAACCAAGGGCAATGCATATCCAAATAAAACAACGGTTTACCGTCCAACCATTTCGGAATCTGTTCAGTAATTGCCTGAACAGATTCGTGGATTCGCTGAATATAATCGCGGTTATGGTCATGTGGTTTGCGGTTCTTACCTTGATCACCATCTTCCACTCCGTCTTTATCGACAAACGGAACAATAAAAAAATCAACATGTTCACGAAACCAACGCCCGTCGTCCGTATCGGAAAGAACCGTTTCAATAATTCCTTCCAAAGAATAGGTTGGCGTCATTTCAGCACAGTGATGCCGTGATGATAAAAACACCTTAAAATCAGGGACTTTTTTGTTATTGAAAATCCGAAGTAATTCGACACTACGTCCTTTTTTCGTTTTACAAAGTGTTTCGATCTTCAGATTCGGATTATCTTTGTACTTTTCAAGAAAACGTTTGAGGTCTTTTTCTGTATAATTCATACCCTGACTGAAAAACACTTCCTTTTCATCTGTTCCGAACCGGTATTGAAATTTTGTTGCGGAGAACCCTAGATCACCCAGCCAACACCATGTTAAACCGTTATCGGTACTGACTGCCGGACCGCGTACACCGATAACTCCTTCCGTAAAAACGAAATTCAATGTCCGTCCTTCGGCTCCACGAATACGAAATGACCAATAAAACCAACTTCCGGCGGTATCACGAAGGTCTTGCTGTAATCTAACCGTATCACCATCAATACCAAGAACTTTAATATTACCACCGGGAAAATCAGCATCAATACAAAACTCTTCCGCAAAAGTGTGAACTGCTGAAATCGCAACAAAAATAATCAACAAAAGAAAAAACAAATGTAAGTGTTTCATAATATGTGTTTTGGAAAAAGTAGTTGAAATTTAAAAAGCAATCAAAAAATGAAATCTACGGTAACGCTTCCGTATTTTCATCATTTGAAACGGTGGCGTAGGCAGCCCAGATATTGGGATTGGTATTTTCTGAAACAAATCTCACGGAAGCATCGCCCAAACACGTATTAACACCGCCTGAATGAAATGATCCGAATGAACGTGCACACATGTAATTTCCCGTTGTCGCAGCAACCATTCCGCCTGCTGCAACAGCGGCAAACATCGTTTGGCAATTGATGTGAGAATAGGTTGCTTTGAGTGTTGGTGAATAAGCTGCCACTGTCGAAACTTGATAATGTGGAATCGGTCCCGCCCAAGCAGTTACACTGGTAAGACTATCTAATGGTGTATGCCGTTCGGAAATCATTGATGTATTGCTTGTTCCGTCAGTAATTGAAGAAAACGTTTCAAAAAACAATTGCCGAATACCTCCTGTTCCACCATCGTTATTGTATCCAATCATGTGAAAAATACCACGATAGTTTGGAAGAGTTGCGTGTCCGCCGGATTCCCACCACCAATTTGCCCAACTTCCCGTTCGTCCGCCAATACCACGATATGAGGCTTTTCGAAATTCCATTGTCGAGTAGGAGGAAGTAAATAATTTTCCGGCTTCCTGATCACTAGGACAAGAAAATGCCGTAATATTAGATTGACCAAGTAAATAATTTTTTCCGGGATTTCCTACCGGAGTTCCGGAAATATTGTCATCCATTTTGACATGAGGACAATATTCTGCCCAAAGAGATTGTTGCTCAATAAAGGGCAAAAGAGCAACTGTCCAAGGTGTTCGCCACTCTGCAGGATCAGCAACACCGACAGCACCAGTGGTTCT